>JANOJK010000413.1:0-5139 GCA_031408165.1 Acidobacteriota bacterium
GTGAATCCCCCCGCCTCGGACGGGTTCGACGCGGGGGCCGATGTCGCGTGCACGTTCACGCCGAAAACCGCCGGCGGCGTCACGCCGAAGTTCTACTGCACGCTGCAGAACGGCGATACGGTGAAGGTCAAATACGGCGAGCCGAACGGCGAGATTCCGGCGGAAATCATGTCGACGCGTCTGCTCGCCGCGCTCGGGTTTCCCGCCGATCGCATGTACCGGGTGCACAGTGTGCGCTGTGCCGGGTGTCCGACGCTACCGAAGACCGCGCTGCAATGCCTGAAGAAGGGCGGGCCGGAGGCGATCTGCCTGCAGGGTGCCTCGCCCGACCGGGTCGTGACCTTCGAGCACGTCGCGATCGAGCGTCCATTCGAAGGACGCAAGATCGAAGCGGAGGACGATCAGGGTTGGGGCTTCCATGAACTGGATCGGATCGATCCCCGCGCGGGCGGATCACCGCGGGCGGAGGTCGATGCGCTGCGGCTGATGGCCGTGCTGCTCGCGCACTGGGACAACAAGGGCCCGAACCAGCGGCTCGTCTGCCCGGCTGGCAGCGACCGTCAGGACGGCTCGTGCGCGGCGCCGCTCGCGATGCTGCAAGACCTGGGGGCCGCATTCGGCCCCGTGAGAACGGACCTGGTCAACTGGCGGCAGGTCCCGATCTGGGTCGAGGGGGCGTCGTGCCGCGTGAGCATGAAGACGCTGCCGTTCCAAGGCGCCACGTTCCCCGATCGCCAGATCTCCGAGGAGGGACGCCAGTTCGCGCTGGCGCTGTTGCGCCCCCTCACGCCGCACCAGCTCGCGACGCTGTTCGAGGCGTCGGGCGTGACGAGCTTTCCGCACGTCCTTGGAGAGGCCCGCCGGCCGGAGTCCTGGGTCGCCGCGTTCCTCGCCAAGGTCGAGCAGATTGGCGCCGCGGGCCCGTGCCCGTCAGCCGCGGACCTGAAAGCCCGGGGGGAATAGCGACCGCGGCGTTACTCGGGTTTCCACCCGAGCGCAACGGACTGCACCAGCACCTGGCCACGCTTCGGGGCGATCGACACGGTTTCAAGCGCAGACGCGGCCGCATCGTACCGCGCCGCGATCCCCTTCGCCTCTTCCTCGATTGCCGCGTCGAGGTCTTCGAGCGCTGTGCGCGCGGCTCCCACGTTGCCCTGCGCCCGCTTGACGTCATCCTGTTCCTTCGACGCCCGCCCGACGCCGCGCGCCGCCGTCGTCGCGCGGCCGAGCGTGCTCATGCTCAGGGTCTTGCGGCCGAACAGCGCACCGAGCACGGTCGCGCCCATCGACACCGCGGTCTGCACCTTTGCCGCGGATGCCTGTTCCTGCTCGCGCGAGACGCCCTGCTCGGCCCGCCGCAGCTTCTCCTCGAGCCGGGCGCGCTTCTCGGCGAAGCGCCGCCGGACGTCCTCGACCGCTTCGTCGCGGGCTTGCCGTTGCGCATCCTGCACGCGGATCCGGAAGTCACGCTCCGACTCGCCGGCGCGCGATGTCAGCTTCAGCCCCGCGTGCCGGTGCAGGTCGAGCGTCTGCGAGCCCGCGACCCACGCGACGAAGGACTTCTGCCACGCGGCGTAGTGCTTCGCTGCGGCGGCCGCCTTCGGGAGGGGATCGAACGTCCCCCCTTCGGCCGGCGCGGTCTCGAGATCGGACGAGGCGATTTCGAGCACCTCGGCCTGCGCCCAGTCCACCGGTACCGCCCCGGCGCCGATCGACGCCACCGCGACGACGTCCCTCGTTTCGTTGATCGCGAGCTTCGCGTCCACGAACGTCACGCGCGCCACGCCGAGCGCGACCGGCACGTAATGCGGACGCGCAGCGGTGGCCGGCAGGAAGTACTGCTGGATTCCTGGGGCGAGGACGGGAAGAGACGCCGAACGCGTCGCCATTTCCCTGGTCTTGATCCGTGTGGATTCGGGTCTTTCCGTGGCTGACGTCTCCGTCCCGTCCGTGGCCCCTGTGTCCGTGGTCTTCTGGTTCGTCGCGGTCAGCGCTCGGATCTGATCCCGCGACAGCGGCCCCCGAAGATACGACATCGCCCAGCGGCTCTGGAACGTGATCGCGCCCGCGGCGTGGACGTCGTGCAACAGGAACACCCGCTTGCCGAGCCTGGAGAGCGCCTGGTCCGCGGCCGCGCGATCGAGCGAACCGGCGGCGGCCCCCTCGATCCCGTCGAGCACGCGCGCCTTGTCACGCTCGGTCTGCAGGCGGCCGAGGAACCAGGTCCCCGTATTTCCGAGCCCCTTGTAATCGAGGTCCACCGTGTTCTGCGTCGCGAGGACCACGCCGATGCCGAAGGCGCGCCCCTGCTTCAGCAGCGTGAGGAGCGGCGCCTTGGCGGGCGGGTTGGCGACCGGTGGAAAATATCCCGCGATCTCGTCCATGTAGACGATCGCGCGCAAGCTGCTCGTGCCGCTCTGGCGCCGCATCCACGCCACGATCTCGTTGAGCAGCAGCGCGACGAAGAACATCCGGTGGGCATCGTCGAGGTGCGCGATGGAGATGATGGAGACGCGCGGCTTGCCGGCGGGGCCGTAGAGCAGCCGCCCCGCGTCGAGGGGTTCCCCCTCGAGCCACTGCTCGAATCCGGGGGACGCGAGGACGGCGTTCAGTTTCGTCGCAAGGCCGAAGCGCTCCGCCGACGGATAGAACGCGTCCACGTCGAGCACGCCGACCTTCTCGAACGGCGGCGACTGCAGGCCCTGGATCAACGTCCCGAGGTCGAGGTCGCGGCCGGCCTTCCAGGTGTGGGCGAGCAGCGCCGACACGAAGGTGTGCTCGCGGCCGCGGACGTCTGCGTCGACGCCGGCGAGCGTGAGGACGCCCATGGCGGTCGTGGACGCGCGATCGGCGAGCGCTTCCTCGTCGTCACCCGCCGCCAGCGTCTGGCTCCCGGCAGCGGAAGGCACCGGCCGCGCGAAGGACGACAGGATCGACAGCGGCAGGCCGGCGCGGCTGCCGGGCGTGTAAATGGCGAAGTCGGCGGCGGCGCGCAGGCGCTCGATTCTTGCCCCGTCCTGCCCCCACTCGGCCAGCCCGCGCGTCCACGTCTCCGCCTGCTGGGCGGCGTAGGCGTCGGGCGACAGCCCGGCCCGGCGCGCCTCGTCTTCATCGATCCACGGGCGGAAGTCCTCCGGCGCGAGCCGGGGGAACGTCAGCAGCAGATTCGACAGGTCCCCCTTGGGATCGATGGCGATGGTCGGCACGCCGTCGATCGCGGCCTCTTCGATGAGGGACAGGCACAGCCCCGTCTTGCCGCTGCCGGTCATGCCGACACAGAGCGCGTGGGTGACGAGGTGGCGCGAATCGTACAGCACCGGATCGCCGGGCGCCTGGCCCGACGGATCGGTTTCGCGCCCCAGGTAGAACACGCCGAGCTTTTCGAAGTCCATGGGGAATTGAAGAATCGGGTAATCGTGTAATCGGGTCATCCCGTATCGTCAGGCGCCTCTCGCCCAGAGCTGCACGGGAACCGACAGCAACCAGTATCTTCGCCGGAGGGCGATGACCTGTGGCACATAATCGGCCTTGGCGATGCGCCCCTCGAGGAACCGCTGTTTCAGGCGCCGGATTTCGTACCGGTACAGGTCACTGAGGGCCTCCCGAACCCGCGCGGGCTCTGTTTCAGGCCCGGGGACCAGTCCGTGTCCCGCGAGCAGGTCGAGAGCCTCCGGCTCATAGTCGTAGCGCACCCCCCCTACAAATTACTTGATTCGCCGGCCGGGGACGTGACCAAATCCCGGGATCCGGTATCATCCACCCCATCCTATGGTGAATGGCCGGGGAGGTCTCATGGCAGATGAACGGGACGAGCAGGACGACGACATGCTGACGCGGTCGGCGGAGATCGTGGGCGGAGCGATGGGCACGGTGGTCAACACGGCGTCACAGGCGGCCGCCGCGGCCTCCCGTGTGCGGGCGCAGGCGGCCGGCGCCGCCGCGGACACGGCGGCGTCGGTCGGAAACGCCGCGTCGGACGCGATCGATCGCGTGATGCCGGCGCCGGCGCGGCGAACGGTGAAGCGCACTGTCAAGCGCGCGGTGAAGGCTGCGAAGCGGCAGGTGAAGGTAACCGCGCGGCGCGCCTCCAAGGCGGTCGCCGGCACCAGGAAGGCCGCGCCGTCGAAGAAGGGGTCCGCAAAGAAAAGCGCCGCGAAGAAGGGCGCCGCGAAGAAGGGCGCTGCGAAGAAGGGCGCTGCGAAGAAGGGCGCGAAGAAGGGCGCCGCGAAGAAGAAGGGCGGCGCGAAGAAGAAGGGCGGGGCGAAGAAGAAGCGCTAGGAAGTGCGGCGTGCGAGGTCGAAGGTGGGGCGAGGTGTGAGGCGAGGCGCGAGGTGTGAGGCCGAGGCGCGAGGTGCGAGGTGAGGCCCGAGGCGCGGGTGAGCTGACTCTCGCACGTCGCCCCTCGCACTTCCGCACGTCGCAAATCGCACCTCGCACGTCGCACCTCGCACGTCGCACCTCGCACCCTCGCATTTCCGCACCTTCCGCCTCGCAACGTAGGATCTCGCACCTCACCCTTTATCGCGCGGCGTCCCCCGTCCCCGGGCGGGCGGTTGCCGTCCGCCCCGCCAGGTAGATCCCGTTGAACAGGAACTTGAAGGTGCCATGGGGCTGCGCGCGGAAGGTGATCTCCGGCGTCAGCAGGAAGAGCGAGCCCCGCCCGACCGGCGCCTCGATGCCGAGGATCCCGTTCTCCAAATAGCTTTGACCGTAGGCCCAGCCGCTGCGGAGCGGCGCGGCGCTGCTGAACCACGCGATCGGCCGGATCCCCTTCAGGGCCGCCTCCGGCTCGAGGCGGAAGACGGGACTGTTGTCGTAGAGCACGTCCACGGGGTTGGTCACTCCGTGGGCGATCGGCAGCGACGTGTCGACCGCGGCCGACAGGACCGAGCCGGGCACGTAAAACTTTTCGCTCGGGACCTGGCGGCGCGTACCGTCGGGAGCGCGCTCGACGAGATGGTTGCTCACGGGCAGGTCGAACAACGCCGCCATGCTGGCCGACGAGCGGCCCACCGCCACGATCGTCCCGCCAGCCTGCACGAACTGTTTCAGCGCCGGGACGCTCTGCTCCGCCGTGTAGCTGCCGGCCATCGGCTGGTATTCCGCCGGGATGTCGGCCCCCGCCGCAGCGCCTCCGCC
>JANOJK010000430.1:0-6997 GCA_031408165.1 Acidobacteriota bacterium
ATCAAGAGTGAGGTGTCGCGCCTCTGCGGCGATGCCCGCACCCGGCCCATCCTCGTCGTCGACGAAGCGCACCACCTCCGCCCCGATGTCCTCGAGGATCTCCGCCTGCTCACCAACTATCAGATGGATGCCGAGCCGCGCCTCTGTCTGCTGTTGCTCGGCCAGACGGAATTGCGTCGGCGCCTCACGATGGCGGTGCACGAGGCGCTCGCGCAACGCATCGTCGTCCGCTATCACATGGCGGCGCTCACCCGCGAGGAGCTCGCCGGCTATCTCGCGCATCGCCTCCGCCTCGCCAGCGCGGAGGTCCCGCTCTTCGATCCGTCGGCCGAAGAAGCGATCTACCAAGCGACCGGCGGGCTGCCGCGTAAGATCAACCTGCTCGCCCACCACACGCTGCTCGCGGCCGCGCTCACGCGCGCGAAACTCGCCACCGCCGATCACGTCCAGGCCGCACTGCCGGAAGTCGCCTGACCCACGCCCACCATCCCGGGCCGGCCGCCCTCGGCCGGCCCGCGCGCTCACGCCCCACGCCGGCCCTTCACCTGATCGCTGAGAACGAACCAATCAGAGAATCGCGCGCCCGCGCCTCTCGAAGAAGCGTGAGAAACCGTCAGTGGATTAACGTGAGAGCCAACAAGCGTTCGCGAATCCGATTCGGCCTCGTGACACGAATGACGGCGGCCAACCTTCCGAAGGTGGTGAAGCCTGCCATTGAGGGGGAAGTAACGAGCAGAGGCACCCCTCAAGCCGTCCGGGGCGATTGGGAAGGGCGCGTGTCCACAAAGTCGTCGAGGGTCCTGGGAGACCCGGCGGGGTGCGGCGCGCGCCGCAACGCGGGGCGGGAATCCATAACCGCGGCGCGGCTCCGGCCGGGAGTCGGACCGGCCCATAGTAGCGAGGAAGCGGGGTAATGCCCGTGGAGCGAAGGGGCCGGACTTCACGCATGTTTCCGTCGTTGAGGGGAGGAGCCGCTTGAGCGACCGTCGCTCCATCACGGACTGGAAGGCGCAGGGCTTTGTGCCCGAGGCCGACCTGCCCGTCCGGGTCTCCCTGCTGCGCTGGAAACTGGGTCGCAAGGCGAAGCAAGAACCGGGGTTTCGGTTCTACACCCTGTTCGACCGCATTTACCGGCGCGACGTCCTTGAGACGGCGTGGGGGCGGGTGCGGAAGAATCAGGGGGCGCCGGGCCTCGATGGCGTCACGTGGCAGGCCATCGAGTGTCCGGAGGGCGGCGTGTCGGCGTTTCTCGACGACCTCGCGGAGGCATTGCGGACGCGGACGTATCGCCCACAGCCGGTGCGCGGGTCTACATTCCGAAGCCGGATGGCCGGCTCCGTCCGTTGGGGATTCCGACGGTGCGGGACCGCGTCGCGCAAATGGCGGTGTTGTTGGTGATCGAACCGATTTTCGAGGCGGACTTCGAAGCCTGTTCGTTTGGCTTCCGCCCGAAGCGGAACGCGCATCAGGCGCTCGACCAGGTGCAAGCGGCGCTCAAGGCCGGACGGACGGAGGTGTATGACGCGGACCTGGCGAGCTACTTCGACACCATCGACCATGGACGACTGCTGCAGCACCTGGAACGGCGGATCGCCGACCAGTCGGTGCTGCGGCTGGTTCGTTTGTGGCTGCGGTGCCCGGTGGTCGAGGAGGACGACCAGGGACGGCGACACACCACGCATCCGCGGCAGGGAACGCCGCAGGGCGGGGTGATTTCGCCGCTGCTGGCCAACGTCTATCTGCACGACTTCGACCGTGCCTTCCATGGACCGGAGGGTCCCGCCCAGTTCGCCAATGCGCGGCTGGTGCGGTACGCCGACGACTTCGTGGTGCTGGCGCGGTACCTGGGACCCCGCATTATCGCGTGGCTCGAACGGACCCTCGAACAGGACCTCCGGCTGACGGTGAACCGAACCAAGACGCGCGTGGTGCGCGTGACCGCGCCGCAGCAGCGGCTCGACTTTCTGGGCTTTACGCTGCGGTATCTGCGCGACCGGCGTGGACGGGCCCACCGGTATCTCGCGGTGGAACCGTCGGGGCGGGCGCAGGCACGGATGCGGGAGATATTGCGGGGCCTGACGCGAGCGAATGCGAAACGCTCGCTCGTCGAGACCGTCGCGGCCGTCGATACACGGCTGCGCGGGTGGAAGGCGTACTTTCGGTACGGTTATCCACGCCGCGTCTTCCGGGCGGTCAACCACTACGTGCGCGTACGCTTCCGGTGCTTTCTCCGGAATCGGAGCCAACGGCGCAGTCGTCCGTTTCGACAGGGCGAGAGTCTGTATGCGGGGTTGCAACGCTATGGCCTCCAGTACCTGTGATGACCGCTCGTCAACTCCTTGCGTGGGCCTTGTGACGACGCGTGTCGGTGAGCCGGATGCTGGAAATCTGCATGTCCGGTTCGATGAGGGGAAGCGGCTTATCCCCGCTCCCTACTCGACTGATTGCCGGCGTGGCGTCGTCCACTTTTCAGCAACCTAGTGCGACTTCCCGGGCGTGAGACGGTAGCCCTGGCGGGCGCGGACGACGTAGCCTCGGCCCGGGATCTCGACCCGGAGCCGGTGCGGCGCGCCGTCGGGCGCGTGGTCGCCGGCCGGATACCCGAGCAGATATTGATGGCGGAGGTCTTCGATGATGTTCAGGAAGATCGCCTCGAGCCTGGCCTCCTGGTCCGAAAAGAAGGCGCACGAACCATCCGGCGACGTAGAAGTTTTTATCGCTGGCCGTCAGGCCCGGTGCATCCCGCTGGTCGCGCCACAGAGCATTAGTTCGCTCCGGTCAGCTCTTTTCGGGAGAGTAATGGCCCCACCCTGCCGGAATGGTGGAGGGCATCGACGTGGCGACATAAGCCGCGACTAGCGATCACCGTTCCGTTTGAGAGATGAGGTCACTGCCGTCATGCAGATGCCTCCTTTTTCTGCGCGCCTGATCACCCCGATCGAACACTGGCCGTCCATGTCCTGCACCGCGGCCCAAGCGGAACTCCCAAATTGCGCTACCGCCGAGGAGAGCGCGTCTTCAAGCGTTTCGCCGGCTTGCAGTTTGACGGCCTCAGCGGCGAAGTCGTTCGTGCCGACGCACGACCCAACATATCCCCCAGGCACTTTCGCACCCGTCGCGCTTCGCACGGCGGACGTGACGAGTTCGACGATATTTCTATTGGAGACCGCTTCGGGAAGTTTGCTCTTCAACCCGGCGAGACAGACTCCTGCCGTCGGCGCCTTTAACAGGTACACGGACGTGTTCCTCCACCGTGTGGCCACCATACCGGCGGTTGAAGCCATGCGTGCGGCCGCGGCGTCGACGGCCGCGGGTGTGGTAAACAATGCGCGCTCGTTCCCGGGCGACGCGTCGTTGCGCATCCACACGCCGAAGGCACTGCGGTTGGTGAGAAACGAATTCGCACGACTCTGCTCGCGTTGTAACACCGAATTTAGGTGTGGCGGGAGCTCCAAAACTAATCCCGCAGAGTAGCCACTCCGGGCCAGCGCGACCGCGAGATCGGCGGAGGTCTCCACGATCTCGGCGGCAGTCTTGACTTGCCGGGCTTCGAGACCACCGTGAGCTATGGCCGCAAGGGCCGCGACCAGTAACCCGGCATGCCTGCTGCGCATCCTCACAACCTCCTACTGCTTCCACACGCCCGTGTTGTCGAAGCGCCAAGTTTGTTCATGTATTCTGGCGTACCCAGCCTTGTCCAACGTATAGGACTGATCGGCCAGGAGCGTGCACGCGGGATTGGTGATGCCGGAGTAGTACGTATCCAAAAACTGCCCGTAGGAATTCACCGAACCCGATAGACCCGTGTCGATGTTCAGTTCGCACGGGTTACTGCTGGCCTGCCAATCCTCGGTCACGGAACCCCCTTTGTCCCAGCGTGTCGAGTCGGAATGCCAGATTTGATACCAGATGTCCCGGCGGTGCCGCCCGTTCCAATCATAGTTCCCGGTGTCGCTCCCCTCAGATACGTACGGCGTGAGTTCCGGGTACACGTCGCGTGCGTCCGCCCCCGACGCGCTGTTGTAGGGTGAGCTGTCATCCATCACGCTGATGGCGCACTGTATCCGTCTGGTGTAATCGGCCTGTGCGATTGTTGCGGCGATTGAGCCGGAGGAACCGCTTGAGTTGGCGGTGAAAATCCGAGCCGTCAGAACCTGCCGTCGAGGGAGAGTTCGAGTGCCACTGAGGCGGTTGTCCACGGAGCCGACGAAGCGCCGTACCCAATGCAGGACCACATCCCGCTCTGCAGACCGGACTCGGCCCGCGCAGACGGTCCACTCGCAAAGGGTTCGGGTTCGGGTTCTGGTTCCGGCGCCGACAATGTCGCTTCCGCGGTCTGCGCTTCACTTATCCTAGCGTTTAGCACTGCCATGCCAGCTAACGCACCGACGATCAACATGAACCGCTTGCAGCGACGCGCAGCAGTGGCGGTCAGGAATGGAACGGGTTCACGTCTTACCACTCCGGCCCGGGTTGCAACTCCTGTTCCTCGACACTTTGCCACCGAAGCAGGCAGGATTGTATCCATCACTGGATCCCAACTGGATCCATACTGTAGCAGGAGATTGCAGAGGTGTACACGGGCCATGCGGTCGCACGTTCGTCCTCCAAGCTGGCTGGCTTGGTCTTGCGGGTTGACAACGTGATCTCCTGCACGTGAGGTTCGGTCCGATTCATTCGCCGAAGGTGAAAGCAGTCCACTGGGCGGGAACGGATAACCGCGCACACCAGAATGACTGTCCTGCAGGCGGAACTCGCCTCGCTTGAGCGACTTTCGGTGGGGTGAGGCGCGTCGGGGTCGCAAGCAGCACGATGCAGCGAGAACTCCGATTCTCTATCCCTCTGAGCAGGCGCATCTTGGTTACGGTTACGGCCAGTCGCTCACGCACCTTGATCGGCCGATTGGAAACTAGCCTGCTCATCAGTGCATAACTCACCCAGATTCGGCTGTTGGACCGAGTCGAATCACCGCGCTGGCGAGGTCTCGGAGCCGATCACCTTGCACTGTCTGCGAGTGTCGCCCCTTAGTGCAAAAAGGTACTTTGTGTCGGTGTTTGTCGACGCGGATGGAATGAAGGTTGTGGTCTCAGCAGCTGCGTCAGGGTCGTTGCGCGCAGCGAGGGTAACTGAGAAACGCGTTTCTCTCGCACAAACTCTAGGTCGTGCCGAGCTCCAGCAATGCGACGATGTCCGAGCCAGTGTAAGAGGTGAGGGTCGCGCCGGCGTTCCGCCCTTTCGATTTGCGCTCGCATCGCGAGCGCCGGCCGCACGATACACCCGGAAGCCGACGGTCTGCTTTCCGGACAACTGGGATCGGGAGCAGTGCTCGCTGGCGAGCTTCAGGTCCCACTGCGCAAGCTGGCCGCCGGGGGTCTGGTGCTCGACGCGGACGATTGCGGCCATCCGAAAACGGGAGATCGTTTCGCGCGCGAAGCTCTCGCGTGCGACGTCCTCATCAACACCGGTGGCGGCGGTTCAGACTCAGGAGACCACTTCTTTGTAGCCAGCAACTTGCTCTCTGGTACTCGGTACACTCTCTCGTGATGGGCGCCGTCTCGCGACGTGTAGATCTCCCTCATATCCTGCGGCGCCGCTTCAGCCGCGGCCATCCACAGAAAGAGTAGCAAGAAGACGACAATTCGCGAGTGCTGCATTCTGCACCTTCACGGAAGAGCCTTCGGTTCGGGACTCGAATCTACTCTAGTGCGATCTCGCGGGCGTGAGACGGTAACCCTGGCGGGCGCGGACGAGGTAGCTCCGGCCGGGGATTTCGACCCGGAGCCGGTGCGGCGCGCCGTCGCGCGCGTGGTCTCCGGCCGGATATCCGAGCAAATATTGATGGCGGAGGTCTTCGATGATGTCCAGGAAGATCGCCTCGAGCCTGGCCTCCTGGTCCGAAAAGAAGGCGCGTCCGCCGCTGCCGGCCGCCAGTTGCCGCATGAGCCGCTGCAGTCCCGCCCCGCGCAGCGCGCGCCCCTGTCCGATCATGTAGATCGTGGCGTCGGACCCGTCGGCGCGCGTGACGACCGAGTCCATGGACGCGTGGCTGGACTGATCCTCGCCGTCGCTGAACACGATCAGGGCGCGGCGGCCCGACTGGCGGCCGAGCACGTCGAGCGCGCGGATGATCACGTCGTACAGCGCCGTGCCGCCCCATGGGGCGAGGCGTGCGATCGCCTTCGCGCGCGTGGCCTGGTCGGTCGATCGTCGCGCCGGCGTGAAGATGTTGTCGTTGAATCCGAGCACCGTCACCTGGTCGGACGGCTGGAGTTGCGCCAAGAAGTTGGTCGCATGGCGCTTGACCGCCGGCAAGGCGTCCTGCATGCTGGAGCTCACGTCCAGCGCGACGACGAGCTCCAGGGGGATGTTCTCCGAGGCGAAGTTCGAGAGCTGCTGCGGTTTGTCGTCCTCGTAGACCTTGAAGTCTTCGGCCTTCAGGCCGGTCACGAACCGGCCCTCGCCGTCGGTGACGACCGCCGTGATCTGGATGACGTCGACCTGAACCGCTTCCGCGTACTCGACCGACGCGGTCCGTGAGTTGGCGATCAGTCTCTCGCCGTTTCTCAGTGTGGCGACGAGACGAATCGCGTGCGCGGTCACCAGGTCGCCCGCGTCCCACTCGCACGAGTACGGCGGGACCGACGCGGTGCACACCTGCCTGCCGTCCGCGAACCAGCGCACGTGCTGGACCTGATTGACCAGCGTGGGCGGGTCGAACGCCAACGTCAGCCGCACGGCGCCCATCTGATACGTCCCGTCGGTCGGGGACGTGATCCGTGCCGCCGGTTCCTGGCCGGCCGCCCGCAGCAGGGCCGCGGCCACGGAGGCGGTGACGATCGTCAGGAGGTGCCCTCGGCGACGCCTCATGACTTCTTCCGGACGGGGACGAGCGGTCCGCCGGCGGTCAGGGCGGCGACGTAGTCCTCGACCCGTTCATCTTTCAAGTCGCGCGCGGCGAACGCCACCGACAGCCAGTCGTCGAAGTAGGCGGGCCGCG
>JANOJK010000433.1:0-4199 GCA_031408165.1 Acidobacteriota bacterium
CACGCACCGGCATGGAGGCCGCGTTCTGGATGGGGCTCCAGGCCGACTATGACCTCTGGCACGCGGGGCGCGCCGTCGATGTCTCGAAGATTACGCCGCTGAGGAAGTCCGCGCAGCAGGATGCCTGAGAGTTACCGGGACTTGGCGCGTACGTAACCGGTCGACGTCGACTTTCGTGGTGAACGACTGGCCATTGAGCTCGGCGAGCAATGTCGCCCTGAAGCCGGCCTTCGACCAGCGTCAGCGTGAGCGTGAACGTTCGCGACGGACCGTCCGGCTGCTGCACCTGGAGGGCGCTCAATCGTCATGCGCGGTGGCATCGAGCGCTATCCCCGTCGCCACGACGGCGCCGTTGGGGCTCGAGGAGAAACGACCCCCTCGAGCCCCATGAATCATCCTAGAACGTGATGCGGGTCACGAGCTGCAGCGTGCGCGGCGGCGCCACGCCGTTGATTGCGCCGAACCCGTTCGGACGCACCAGGTTCCCGGCCGCATCGTACGGCAGGTTGGTGATCGTCCTGTCGGTCAGGCTTGCGAAGTTCGCGGTCGCGTTGACACCCGTGAACTGCGTGTGGTTCAGCGCGTTGAACATGTCGAGGCGCACCTCGGCCTTGGCCCCTTTCACCAGCCCGAAGTTCTTGGACAGTGACATATCCACGTTGTTGATCGGGGGCGCGCGCACGAAGAACCGCGATGATTCGGCGCCGTCGCTACCGGGTTTGGGCGGAGCGAAGCACGACGTGTCGAGTTGCTTGTACGGATCGCCGCTCCAGCCCTTACCTGGGTCGCATGTCAGCACGATGCGCGCGTTGGGATTGCCGTCCGTGCCGGTGAGGTTGGCGGCGCCGATGCCCGGAATCGAGAAGCCGACGCCATACGGCCGGCCGCTCGTCCACCGGTAGACGCCCGAGATCTGCCATTGGTTCGCCAGGATGCCCAGCGCCTTGCTGGCCGTCACGTTCGGCGTCTGATAGATGGCGTTGATCGTGATGTTGTGCGGACGGTCGTAATCCAGCAGCGAGTAGTCGAGGCGCCGGGTCTGCTCCTTGGTCTGGTTCGGCACGCCCGCGGAAAAGTCGGTGCTGTTGATGCCGAGCGCCTTGCTCCAGACGTAGAAGCCGGAGACCATGAACCCGCCGTCGAACCGGCGTGTCACCGAAGTCTGGAGCGCGTGGTAATTCGCGTAGCCGCTGTAGTCCCACATCCGGATGCCGCCGTAGCCCTGGTACGGGCGCAGGAAGTCGTTCGGCAGCGCCGATGACCCCAGCGTCGCGCTCGGGGCGCGCGTCGGATCCTGGTTCTGCGGCGCCAGCGTCGCGCCAAACGGGACCGCGTTGATCTGCACCTGCCGCAGCAGGTCCGTCGACTTGGAGCCCACGTAGGCGACGTCGAGGATGACCTCCCGCCAGACCTTGTGCTGGACGCCCAGGTTCCACTGATTCACCTTGGGCGGCTTGAAATCGAAGGCGGTCGGGCTGAGTGAGAGCGTCGGGAAGGGATCGCTGCCGGCCGCCGTCATGTCCTGCAGCCGGCCGAACTGCAGCGTCGAGTTCAGCACGCCCGGAGCGTTGGCGATCATGTCGAAGACCATGTTGCCCTGCGGCCGGTCGTAGAAGATGCCGAAGCCGCCGCGCAGGATCGTGTCGCCCCTGTTCGTCAGGTCATACACCACGCCGACGCGGGGCGAAACCCTGAAGGCGTTCCCATCCTGGAGCTGTTCGGTGATGCCCTCACCGGCCTTGAAGGCGCCGTTGAACCGGTTCGAACCGGGAGTGAGCCGGCCGATGAAGCGTGCGTCGACGGTATTGGCCGCCGTCGGCACGGCGCCCGCGGTAATCAGCGTCGGGTCCATCCCACGCCGGGCGTCCCCCGCGCACGGCGACACGCCGATGCAGACGGGTGTATAGAGCTTCGCGGCCGCGCCCCGATTGAACAACTCCGGCAGGAAGTTCGAGGCCTGCAGCGTCGTGTCCCACTGCGGTGTCAGGTAGTACAACCGGACGCCGTAGTCCAGCGTCAGCCGTTTGTTGGGCCTCCAGTTGTCCTGCGCGTACCACTCGAGGTTCTTGTACCGCCACTCCGGGAGGGCGTACTTGTTCGCCTGCGTGTAGCTGTTGAACACGCCGGTGGCCGCGTTCGCGTAGCTGTAGCCGGTGTCGAACGGGTTCGCCGCGTTGTCGTTGAAGTTGATTTCACTGTTGAATGCCGCGAAGATGCTCTGCGGCTTGTAGCTGTGCTGGAAGTAGAAGCCGGCCTTCGTGGCATGAGAGCCCCACACCTTGGTCAGGTTCGCGATGACGTCGTGGGTGATGTTCTCGTTGGTAAAGGGTCCGCGGTCGGTCTGGTACTCGCCGGCGTTCCCGGTCCGTCCCGCGCGGAACCGGAAGAAGGGGATGTAGTCCGCCTGCGCCGCCTCAGGGAAGAGCAGCGGCATCGCGGACACGCCCGCGTTGGCCCGGAACATTTTGTCCAGCTGGAGATTGTAGTTCAGCGAGTTCCCCGCGCGTCCCCAACTGAGCTCGAGCGACGTGGAATTGTTCAAGGTGCCGGTCGCCGAGAGCATGTAGTTCGAGCCGGGGTGCACGAACAGCACCGGCATCGGGAGCTGGTCGCTGCCGTTGCCGGCCCACGTGGTCCCGTAGGCCTGCGTGATGTCTTCCTTGTTCTTCATGTAACGGCCGGTGACGCGCCAGTTGCCCGTCGCCTGGAAGTCCATGCGGAGCAGGTCTTCGCGGCGCGGCGAGCTGTTGGGGACCTGGCTCGTGAAGTTGAGGCCGCTGCCGCCCGAGAAGTTCGTGCCCGGAAAGATGTTCAGTGCGGCGACGCCGGGCGCATAGAGCCGGCTCGCCGGAATCCGGCCGACGACACCACCGTCCTGGAAGCACCCGCGCGTGTCGGCCGCGCTGCACGGCAGTCCCGTGGTGAAGTCGCGAATGTACGGGAACGGATTGCCGCTGTTGTCGACGCTCTGTGAGAAGTCACCGCGACGCTCGAGCGCCGTGGGCACGCGGGTCTGACGCTCGCCCGCCGGGTCCGTGCGGCGCTGCCACTCCTGGCTCCAGAAGAAGAACAGCTTCTTCTTGTCCGGGTTGAAGCCGGGGAAGAAGATCGGCCCGCCGAACGTGTAGCCGGAGTCGTTACGCGAGGTCTTGGCCGGCAGGATCTCCGGCGTGTTCCGCCGGTTCAAATAGGTGTTGGCGTTCCAATCCGAGCGCCGGCCGTACCAGTAGCCCGAGCCGTGATACTTCTGCGTCCCGCTCTTCGTGACCACCTGCAGCTGGCCGCCGACGGCGCGCCCGTATTCCGCCTGGTAGGCGTTCGTGAGGATCTTGAACTCGGCCACGGCGTCGATGTTCGTCGTCGCCATGTTGCCGCCGTTGTCGCCCGTGTCGATGTTGGCGACGCCGTCAATCGTGATGTTGTTGGAATTCGGACGCTGGCCGTTCACCGTGAAGCCGCTGACCGACCCGATCTCGCCGCCGCCCGTGTTCTGCGACAAGGCCCCCGGCACGAGCGTCGCGAAGTTGAAGAGCGCCCGCCCGTTGTTGGCGATGTTCTTCAGGGCTTCGCTCTCGAGCGTGAACGAGCGCTCCCCGCTCGTCGATTGCAGCTCGGTCACCCGGCTCACGACGGTGACTTCTTCCGACATCGCGCCGACGTCCAGCGTGAGCAGTCCGGTCGACAGCCTGTCGTTCGCGTTCACCACCAGGTTCGTGCGCTCGAGCGTCTTGAAGCCCTGGAGCGTGGCCTTGAGGGAATAGGTATCCGGACGGACGATGCCGAAGACGAACCGGCCGGCCCCGTCGGTGACCGCCGTCAGCACGCTCCCCTGGGTGCGGCTGGTCATCGTGACCGTGACCCCAGGCAGGACCCCGCCCTGCGAATCCTGGATGATCCCCGAAACCGAGGCACTCGTTGTCTGCGCTCCAAGGGCTGCAGGATAACTGGCCAGGACGAGGGCTCCGAGGGCAAGACAGAGCCCTCCCTTGAGCCGTTTGAAGAAGGACATAGATCTCCTCCCGTTCCTTTCCTTCCAAAGACGTTCGATCCCCCGCGTCACCTTGTTCGGTGGTCGAACTAAGTTGGCACGGACAGGCGAACGAACCGGCAAGGGGGTTACTTAGTGTGTTTCCAGTAGAGAAGTCAAGAACAAATCAGGCCCCTTCCACTGCCGGAGCAACTCCAGAGCGGCGGGATGC
>JANOJK010000573.1:0-4660 GCA_031408165.1 Acidobacteriota bacterium
GTCACCGGCGTCGCGATTCTCATGCTGCAGGATGAGGGCAAGCTCACGGTCGCCGATCCCGTCGCCAAACATTTGCCGGAGTTTGCCGCGCTGAAAACGCCCTCGGGCAAACCCGCGAATCTTACGATCGTCCAGATTCTCACCCATACGTCAGGGCTCGGTGAAGCGGGTGGCCCGGCCGCGCAGCAGGCCAGGACGCTTGCCGACCTGGTCCCGGTCTGGCTCGCCGCGCCGATGCAATACGAGCCCGGCGAAAAATGGAAATACACGCAGAGCGGCATCAACGCTGCCGCGCGAGTCGTCGAGGTCGTCAGCGGCATGACGTTCGACGCGTTTGTTCAGAAGCGGATCTTCGATCCACTGAGAATGAAGAACACGACGTTTTACCCGACCGACCAGCAACGCGCCCGGCTGGCCACGGCCTACGCGAAGACCAAGGGCACCGGAGCGCTCGAATCCCTTCCGCCACGTCCGGAGTTCGGCGCGCGCGATCGGGCACCTCAGGGACACGCGGGCCTCTTCTCGACTGCGCCCGACTATGCGCGATTCTGCCAGATGCTGCTCAACGGCGGCACGCTCGACGGCGGCCGCTACCTCAGCGCCAAGGCGATGACGTTCCTCGCCACGCCGCAGACCGCCGGCCTGCCGACCGGCTTCTTCCAGGCCGACACCTACGGCAATCGTGGCGCGAATTACGGCTGGGGCATCGCCACGTCCATCCTGCGCGTGCCGCACGATGGTGTCGCCGCGATGCTCTCCCCCGGCACCTACGGACACGGCGGCGCCTGGGGCACCCAGGCGTGGATCGATCCGGTGAAGGGCGTCGCCTATGTCCTGATGGTTCAGCGCTCGAATTTTCCGAACAGTGACGCCAGCGACGTCCGGCGCGATTTCCAGCAGGCCGCGGCAAGCGCGCTCGCGAAACAGTGACCTTCGAGGGCCTCAGTCGTTGTTGTCCGGATGGGAAACGAGGTCGATCACAACCGCGGAGGCCAGAATCAGGATAGCGTCCTCGCGCTCGTCGATGTCGATAGCGTAGGTGTCCGACAAACTGACCCACTGCTTGCTCGCGCGCGCCACCTCGCGGCCGCTCCGCTCAAAGGCATACTCGTGCGCGAGGAAGTTGCCCTTGGCCTCGAGGTCGTCGGGGCCAGGGACGTCGACGGTGAACCGGGCGCGAAGCAGTGTGAAGAGATGCTTCTTCACGACCGCCACTGTCACATCGCCACGGATGATCTCGTACTGCGGGCCGATGCTCAGCAGCTTCTGCTCGATCCTGACCAGTTCGTTTCCTTCCATGTCGCTGAAGGAGAGCTTGTCGCCGAAGCTGAACACCTTGCCGTCAACGTGGTACGCGTTGCGACCGTCCGCGTCCTTGATGGTGAAGTCGTCGCCCCAGGACAGGATCTTCTCCCGCATGACATAGCGCATGCTGGCACTCTACCGGATTTCGACGCCCGCCTTTTCATGACGGCGACCGTCGTCTTGCAGCGCCATGCGCGCGGCCTCTTCCGGGGTCATCTCCGCGGGAATGCGGCCGAGGGGCTCCGGACCGAGCAGAAACAATTCTGCCTCTCGACTGACTAATCCACGCAGTCCCTCAAAAGACACCGGTTTTCGCGCGCTTTGGGCGGCGGCTCCCTTGCACGGTCCGTTGCACGCACATTTCGCGTCGTCCGTACGTCTGAGGGTCTTGGTGTGTTCGATTGACCCACTGCTGGCGATCTCGAGCGCGGCCGCAATTGGGCAGCCACGGATTCTTCAAGGCCCTCAGTTATGAAACGTCTTGTTCTCGCATTCTCGATACTGGTCGCGGCCTTCGGCGGAAACGGCGTGGCGGTCCATTCACCGTTGCCCGGCGCGCCGGGCGGCCTCGCGAAGCTGGCCGGGGCGGTACCCGCCGAACCCGTCACGATTGGCACCGGCATCGCGGGCACCTTCGGCGATGCGACGGGACACTCGGCGCAGTCGCATCTCGTCTACGCGGCGAATTCGGGTGTGTGGTGGTTGTTCACGCTGACGTCGGCCGCCGACGCGCAGGGCGGATCCAACCACCTGGTCAAGTCGTTCCGTTCGTCGGGCCCCAATCTCGCGACCGCGACCTGGACGCCGGGGGCGGACAGCCCGGCGGCGGTTGCCGGCCAATCCAATGACTTCCTGGGCGGCGGTCGATCGCTGGGGATCGCGTACCTCAATAACAGCCCGGTCGATGTCATTCACGCCGACATCAGCATGGCGTTCGACGGACAGAACGGCCGGACCGGGCACATCCGCGCGGTCCTGACCGGCACGTCGATCACCTGGTCTCCGTGGAATTACTTCGATGAGCCGGCGGCCACGTGGACGCTGCCGCGCGGCAACACCATCGGCGTCTCCACCGGAAAGATCATCCACACCGGCGGCCCGATCCTGCAGCAGGAAGTCGATGCGAACGCCCGGAAGTCCGCCAATGCTGACACCGGCAGCACGTGGACGAGCGGGTTCTCCGCCCCCGCGGTCATCGACGGGACGATGCGCAATCAGAGCAACTCGATGGCCTTTGCCGCGCTCCCCTCCAATGTCATGCTCGCGGTCTACGACAACGGGCAGGGCGTCGAACCAGGGCTCACGAATCTGCGCTACAAGAAGTCCACGGCCACCGGCTCGTGGCCAGCCATTTCCGTCGGCACGCAAACGGGTGGCGACGGGAACGTCTTCCCGGCCAACGCATCGATCAATCAGAACGACTGGGGCCTCGCGTCGGTCAGCCCCACCGAGATCTATGCCTTCAGACGGAAGGCCGCCGGCAACGGCATCGATGCCGCCTCGTATAACGGCGGCACCAACACCTGGTCGGCGATGTCTCCGGCACCGCCTGCTTTCGGCGCGGGCCAGTCGTTCAAGCCGGGCGCCGGTCTGTTCGCCGCGACGGATGGCGCCAACGTCTGGGCGTTCGTGATCAACACGGACGCAGCGAACTCCATCCTCTACTCCCGGTTCGACGGCACCACCTGGACGGCGTGGGCGGCCGTGCCCGGCACTGACATCGGGATTCAGACCCGCGGCTACCTCTCCGGCGCTCCGACCCCGGGCAACAACGAGATCGGCCTGATCTGGACGGAAGGGACCGGGACGGCGCACGACGTGGTGACGACGTCACTCCCTGCCGCGCCCGACACGGTGCCGCCGACCGTCGCCCTGACGATACCGGCGGACGGCGCGATCGTGTCCGGCGTCAGCCCGATCTCGGCAACGGCGCTCGATAACGTCGGCATCGAAGGGGTGCAGTTCCAGTTGGATGGCGCGAACCTGGATCTCGAGGTCACCAGTCCGCCGTACTCGATTCTGTGGGAGACGGCGGCCAGCACGAACGGCATTCATTCGCTGACGGCGATTGGACGCGATGCGGCGGGCAACACCGCGGCCGCGCCTGCCATCAAGGTCACCGTCAGGAACCTGGCGACGCCGATTGTCACCTGGCCGTTCCCGGCGGAGATCGTGCTGGGCACCCCGCTGGGCGACGCGCAGTTGAATGCAACCGCCAACACGCCTGGAACGTTCGTCTACTCTCCCCCCGCCGGGACCGTGCTGGCCAGTGGTGGGGCGCAGGCCCTCTCGGTCCTCTTCACGCCGACAGACCTGACGAAGTTCACGTCCGCGACGGCGAGCGTGGCGATCGACGTCGTCAACGTCGTGCCGAAGGTTGTGGACCTTACGGAGGCCGAGGCCACGACGTCCATCGTCGCCGCGGGCCTCACCCTCGGCGCTGTGACGGAGGCGTCCAGCGCGACGGTGGCGTCGGGCTCGGTCCTCAGTCAGAATCCAGCGGCAGGGACGCAGGTCGCCGGCGGCAGCGCGGTCGCCCTGGTCCTGTCATCGGGTCCGCCGCAGGTCGCGGTGCCGAACGTCGTCGGTCTCACGCAGGCCGCGGCGTCCACCTCGATCACGACCGCCGGTTTTATCGTCGGCGCGGTCACGACGAGGTCCAGCACCACCGCGCCATCGGGCTCGGTCATCAGTCAGAATCCCGCAGCGGCGACGCAGGTCGCCCCGGGTAGCGCAGTCGCCCTGGTCGTGTCGTCCGGTCCGACGCCGGTCGCGGTACCGAACGTCGTCGGCCTCAGCCAGACGGCGGCGTCGACGTCGCTCACGAACGCGGGCCTGACGGTCGGCACCGTGACGACGACGTCGAGCACCACCGTGCCGTCGGGTTCAGTCATCAGTCAGAATCCCGCACCGGCGACGCAGGTTGCCCCGGGGAGCGCAGTCGCCCTGGTGGTGTCGTCCGGTCCGCCGCGAGTCGCGGTGCCGAACGTCGTCGGCCTCACGCAGACGGCGGCGTCGACGTCGCTCACGAACGCCAGCCTCATCGTCGGCGCGGTCACCACGACGTCCAGCACCACCGTGCCATCGGGCTCGGTCATCAGTCAGAATCCCGCAGCGGCGACGCTGGTCGTCATCGGCAGCCCGGTCGTTCTTGTCGTCTCGTCCGGTCCACCGGCGCCAGGTGCCCTCACGATTGACAAGACGATCTCCGTCGACGGAATCGGCACGGTGACCACTCCTGCCTTCACCACGACCGGGCCCGACGAGCTCCTCGTGCTCTTCGCCTCGTCCGCCGGCCCGACCAGCACATCGTCGAGGCAGACACTCGCCGTCTCGGGCGCCGGCCTCAGGTGGG
>JANOJK010000574.1:0-4459 GCA_031408165.1 Acidobacteriota bacterium
GGTGGGGAAGCCGGAAGCGCTGGCCGCCGTCGGCGCGGGGATCGCGGCCATGGTTGCGGTCCATCTCGCGACCCGCGGCCGCGGCTTCGGCGCCGATGGCGAGGCCGAAGAGCGGCGTCGCGAGGAACAGCCACCGCACGCCGGGCGCCGCGACGTAGGCCAGCGCGGCGCCGGCGGCCACGCCCGACGCCGCCGCGATCAGCTGCGTGGCGGTGCGGCGCTGCAGCAGGCGGGCGCAGTAATGATGGCCGACGGCCCCGGCGCCCGCGGCAATCGAGAACAGCAGCCCCGACACCAGGGGAATCCGCGCCGATCCCGTTCCGAGCGCCCCCACGTAGAGCGGCAGCACCGGGCCGAAGCTGCGGTCGACGAACTGGAACCCGAAGATCACGACCGCCATCAAGAGGAAGTTCTCGAACGCCAGCACGTTGCGGAAGGTCACCGCGCGCGGCGCCTCCGCCGCCGGCGGCTCCGGCCGGGGCACGCTCCGCTCGTCGTACATCAGAAACACGACGACGAGCGCCACCACATAGAAGGCCGCGGCGACCAGAAACGCGCGGTGCAAGCCGACCACCGCGGCGATCGACCCGCCAAACACCGGTCCCAGCGCGGGACCCAGCCGCTGCGCGGTCTGCACCGTACCGATCGCCTGCCCCATGCGCCCCGGCGGCGCCGAGTCCGCCGCCATCGTCAGCGCCAGCGCTCCATATCCGGCGAAGAGCCCCTGAATGGCGCGGAGCGCCAACACGTGCCAGGGCTTGGTGGCGAAGGCCATCGCCGACATCACGATCACGAAGCTCGCGAGCGATCGCTCCACCATGATCTTCCGGCCGAAGCGATCGGCCAGCCGTCCCCAGAGCGGGGCGAGGATCGCCGTGAGCGCGGGGGTGACGCCCAGGCTCAGCCCCGACCACATCGCCACGCGGCCGACATCCTCCACGCCGAGCTGATGGAAATAGAGCGGAAGGAAGGGCATCACGAGCGTGAAGCCCATGAAGCCGATAAACGACGCGGAGGTGACCGCGAACAGATTGCGACGATACGCCATGTGCGATTGCAGCGTGGATGGCGAATCAGAAGCGGATCTGGACCATCTTGTGCGGCTCGACATGGATGGTGTCGATGAACCGGATGCGGGCCGGATCGCTCTGCATGACGATCGAGCTGGTGCGCGTGCCGTCGCCGAAGAAGCGCACGCCCCGCATCAGGCTGCCGTCGGTCACCCCGGTCGCGGCGAAGATGATGCCGTCTCCAGAAGCGAGGTCTTTCGACGTGTAGATGCGGCGCGGATCCGCGATGCCCATCTTGCGGCTGCGCGCCTCGTCCTCGGGTTTGGCGATGACCAGGCGCGCGAAGATCTCGCCGTTCAGACAGCGCATCGCCGCGGCCGTGAGCACCCCTTCCGGCGCACCGCCGGTGCCCATCACGGCGTGCACTCCGGCGCCGACCACCGCGGCCGCGATGCCCGCGGACAGGTCGCCGTCGCTGATCAGCCGGATGCGCGCGCCGGTGGCCCGGATCGCCGCGATGAGCCTCTCGTGGCGCGGACGGTCGAGCACGACGACGACGAGGTCTTCGACGTGGCGGCCGAGCGACTTCGCGATGGCCTTGAGGTTCTCGGCGGGCGTGGCGTCGAGGCTCACGACGTCCTTCGAGCTCGGCCCGACGACCAGCTTTTCCATGTAGAGGTCGGGCGCGTGCAGGAGGCCCCCCTTGCTCGACGCGGCCAGCACGGCGATGGCGTTGGGCGCCCCCGTGGAGCACAGGTTGGTGCCCTCGAGCGGATCGACCGCGATGTCCACGCTCGGCAGCATGTCCCCGGGGAATTTGCCCTTCGCGCCGAGCCCCACCTTCTCGCCGATGTAGAGCATCGGCGCCGAGTCGCGCTCGCCTTCGCCGATCACGATGGTGCCGTCGATCGGCACGGTGTCGAGCGACGCGCGCATCGCCTCGACCGCGGCGTGATCGGACTTGTGGCCGTCGCCCTGGCCCATGGTGTGCGCGCACGCGATGGCGGCCTGTTCCACGACCCGCAGGAAATCCAGCGACAGGTCAGAATTCATCGAAGTCCCCACCACCTGTAAGCCCGACCTTCAGGTCGGGCGCCTGCGCATCAGCAACACGCTGGCTTGTAGCACGCCCGACCTGAAGGTCGGGCCAACTGGTCTACCCCCGATGTGGCGGCAGCTCGCAGCGGGTGGGCTTGTCCTGACGGTAGCCGAGGACGTAGTCCGCCTGCATGATCTTGTGGATCTCGCGCGTGCCTTCGTAAATGACCGCACCCTTGCAATTGCGGTAGAAACGTCCGGCAGGGTATTCGTCGGAGTAGCCGTTGGCGCCGTGCACCTGCACGCAGTCGCCGGCGGCCCGCTCCGAGGCGACGGTCGAGAACCACTTCGCGAGTCCCGTCTCGCGCGTGTTGCGGCGCCCCTGGTTCTTCAGGAACCCGGCGCGCATCCAGAGCAGACGCGACGCCTGGTAGTCGCTCTCCATCTGCGCGATCATCTCTTTCACGAGCTGGTGCTGGCCGATCTCGACGCCGAAGGCCTTGCGCTCTTTCGCGTACTTCGCGCTCGCGTCGCGGCACGCGCGGACCAGACCGGTCGCGCCGGCGGCGACGGTGTAGCGTCCCTGGTCGAGCGCGAACATCGCGATCTTGAAGCCCTCCCCCGGTTTTCCGAGCAGGTTCTCTTCCGGCACTTCCATGTCATCCATCTTGAAGTAGCCGGTGTTGCCGGCGAGGATGCCCCACTTCTCCTTCAGCGTGCCGCTCGAGAACCCCTTGAAGCCCCGCTCCACGATGAAGGCGCTGATCCCGGAGGGGTCCTTCTGCTTCTTCTTGTCCAGGTCGGTCCAGCCGAAGACGAGGAAGTTGTCGGCGACATCCGCGAGCGAGATCCACATCTTCTCGCCGGTGATGTGGTAGCGGTCCCCTTTCTTGACGGCCGTGGTCTGCATGCCGCGGACGTCGCTGCCGGCGGCGGGCTCGGTGAGCCCGTAGGTCGCGATCTGCGTGCCCTGGGCCTGGGGCACGAGGTACTGCTGCTTCTGCGCCTCGGTGCCCCACGTCAACAGCGAGAGGCAGTTGAGCCCGGCGTGCACCGAGACGATCACGCGCAGCGAGGTGTCGACGTACTCGAGCTCCTCGCTGATGATCCCGAGGCTGACGTAGTCCATGCCCGCGCCGCCGTACTCGGCCGGCACGGACGCCCCGAGCAGGCCGAGGTCCGCCATCTGCGGAATGATGCCGCGGTCGAAGCGATGCTCGCGGTCGAGATCGTGGATTTTGGGCTGCACCTCGCGCGCGCCCCACTCCCGGACCGACTGCTCGAGCAGCCGCTGTTCGTCTGTGAAATCGAAATCAAGCATGAAGCCGTCCTTTGAGGGAAGGATCTCGGAAGGAAGGGAAGGAGTCGAAGGATCCTTCCCTTCCTTCCCTTCCTTCCGAGATCCTTCCCTTAGAGCTTTGAAACGGTCACCGCGGCGCCGCGAGTCAGGCCGAGACGGTCCGCGGCGCTCGACGAGGGAGCCGCAAGCTCCAGGTGATCGGTGCCGCCGAACAGCGCCGCGACGCCGTCCGCGGGAATCTCGCCGTAGGTGGCGACCAGACGCTCGATGCGCTGGCCCGCGGCGTCGATCGAGACGCCCCCCTGCCCGAGTCGCTCGACCATCTTCCGCTCGATGTTGGTGACCAGGTTGCCGAACCGATCGACGCGCCACACCACGCCGCGCACCGTGCCGGCCGCTTCCTCGGCCACGGGGATCTCGAGGCGGTGGACGTCAGCGATCGGGCGCCCGAGCGCCGCCAGCTGAATGCCCTTTGCGAGCCAGGCGGCCGCCGGGGCGAACCGATCCCGTCCCTCGAACGTGCGGCTGACGGTCGGCCGCGCGTAGCGGCGTTCCGTGAGCTCCACCATCTTCTTCGCGGGGCATTCGCGCAGGACCTGCGTCAGGACGCCGTTGTCGGGGGCCACGAACCGGTAGTCGCCGGTGTCGGCCGCGAAGCCGCGCCGCACCGAGCCGACGCCGGGGTCCACGACCGCGACGAAGATCGTTCCGGCGGGAAAGTACTTGAAGGCCGCCGCGAGCTCCAGCGCGCCCGCGGTCACGTCGTGCGGAGGGATGTCGTGGGTGATGTCGACGAGACTCGCGTCCGGGCAGATGCCGAGGATCACCCCCTTCATCGTCCCCGCGTAATGGTCCCCGGTGCCGAAGTCGGTCAGCAGGGCGATCACCGGGCGCATCAGGCGCGCTTCCGGAGCAGGATCTCGCGCGTGTTGCTCTTCAGCAGGAACGATTCGGAGACGGTGAGCCCGTCGAACATCCTGATGATGTCCCGGTTCTGCAGGACGAATTTGGGGCCGCCGGTGCCCGGGTGATGGCGGTGCCGCAGCGAGGAGGACTCCTCGAGGATCTCGTACTTCGTGAAGGGGACGCGCTCGATCGCCTTGGTGCAGAA
>JANOJK010000604.1:0-1579 GCA_031408165.1 Acidobacteriota bacterium
GGCCTCGTCGGACATCACGGGGCTGTCGGCCGCAGCCCCTCGACGCGGCTCGGGGGAGGCGAGGCGCCGGACCCGCCCGTCCCCGTCCACGACGGCCCGCCCCGGGTTGATGCGTCCGGCGACGAGATCCTCACCCGCACCCGCGCAGTACTCGAGCAGCGCGCCGTCCACGCCCGACGGGTCCTTCGTGAACAGCACGCCCGACATCGCCGACTCGATCTGCTGCTGGATGACGATCCCGATGCCGCCAAGCGCGTGCCCGCGTGACCGCTCGTAAGCGCGCACGCGATCGGAGCCGCGCGACCGCCAGCAGCGCAGGACCGCGTCGCGCAAGTCCTCCGCGTCCACCACGTCGGCGATCGAGTCGAGCTGGCCGGCGAAGGACGCGTCCGCCGAGTCTTCGCCGATCGCGGAGCTGCGGACGATGACGACGGGAGCGCGCAGCGAACGCCACGCGGCCACGACGGCGCACCACACCGCGTCAGGTATTCCCCCCTCTGCCGAGAACCGCGCGGTCACCGGCGCGGGAATGACGAATCCCCGTGGCACGGCGACGCCGAGGCGGATGAGACGCGACAGCCCAGCGGCTTTGCCGCCGGCGACACGCGCGTCCAGCACCTCGTCGAGCGACAGGATAGCCGGAGTGACAAGGGTGTCTGGCATGGTCGGGCCTACGCGGGACGGCTCTTCAGTCCCAGCTGGAACATGAGGACGCTGAACGCCCAGTGGATGGACGGGCCGATCGACAGGACGAGGAGCCAGGTCAGCGCCGGCGCCGCCGCCACCAGGCTGACTGCCACGAGCATCCCGACGCCCGAGTCGATGCGATCGATCAGGAACTGCGCGGCGGCGGCGAGGCGCGGCCGCGGACCCTCCCCCGGAGCAATCCCGAGCTGGCGCTTCAGGAACGAATTCGGGAGCTCGCCGGCCATGAAGCCGGCGCCGGCGCACGCGCCGAGCCATGCGTAGCCGGCGATCGTCAGCGGCCACAAGCCCGCGCCGGACGGATCGCCGATCGCCGCGGCGAGCAGCGCGAAGCTGATGGCGGCCGCGGGAACCATCACCATGAAACCGCGCAGCGTCTTGTGCTCGCCAAACACGCGGCGCCCTCGGAACGTCGCGCCCCCGTCAATCGGCTGCGAGAACCGCCGGGAGATTGGCGCGGCGAACCACGCGGTCTGCGCCAGGCCGGCCAGCACGAACGCGCCGAGGAGGAACCAGGCGCACGCCCCCGGGTCGAGGGTCAGATTTCCCATCCGGATTCCGTGCGGTTCTGAAAGAGGAAGACCTCGCCGGGGACCCGCTTCGCGGCGCGGATCCATCCCCAGTAGCCGACTTCGTTCTGCGGAGTGTAGGCGACGCCGTGCAGGTGATAGCCCGGGACGAACGGATACATGTGGTGCAGCTCGTGGGCGTCGAAGTGGAGCAGCATGATCGACAGCCATCGCGGCAGGCGCAGGGATCGCGAGAACTCCTCCTGCTCGATCGCCGGAAACGGCCGGACGAGGGCGCCGTGGCTCACGTGCTGCGGGATGTGCGTGTGCTGGCTGAGGAGGAGCACGTCTTCCGCCATCAGGCT
>JANOJK010000660.1:0-2719 GCA_031408165.1 Acidobacteriota bacterium
CGCGGCGTCGGGGTTACGGCCGATCTCCGTGGCGGCGGCCTGCGCGCTCACGCGCGCGTTCTCCACGATCGTGTCGTAGCCGTCCTTGAACAGGTACGCGCTCACGTTCATGAAGACGAGGCTGCCGGCGAACAGGAAGAAGACGAGAATCAGCAGCGAGGGAATGACGCCGATGAAGATGTAGGAGAGGATCAACTTGCGGCGCACGCGCCACAGGAGGCGCCGCTTGATCTGGACGAAGAGGCGCCAGGTGAAGACGCCGACCGCGATGACCAGACCGATGGTCGCCAGGCTGTTGACCACGCGCACGGAGTCGGGCACGGTGCCCGCCACCCGCCAGACGGCGATGACGGCCTTCAGGCCCGCCATCAACAGGAACAGGCGGCCCGGCCACGTATGGAGAAGCAGGACCCGCGCCGTCGGCTGCGAGGCTGCGGCAGGCCCCGGCGGGAGACGACGCGCCATGTGCGATTATTAGAACATGAAACTTCCGGCAGGCGCGCGCTTCTCGACCATCTGCATCCATGCCGGACAGCAGCCCGACCCGGGGACGGGCGCGATCATCACGCCCATTTTCCAGACCTCGACGTACGTGCAGGAGGAGCTCGGCAAGCACAAGGGCTACGAGTACGCACGGACCCAGAACCCGACGCGCGCCGCGCTCGAGGCGAACCTCGCCGCGATCGAAGGGGGTCAGGCAGCCTTCGCGTTCGCCTCGGGCATGGCGGCCATCGACGCGATCACCACGATGCTGAAGCCGGGCGACCACGTCGTCGTGACCGACAACACCTACGGCGGCACCTTCCGGCTGTTCGACAAGGTCCTCACGCGCTACCAGCTGACGTTCACCTACGTCGACACCTCGCAGCCCGATCTCGTGGACGGGGCGATGCGCCCGAATACGAAGATGCTGTTCGTCGAGACGCCCACCAACCCGGTGCTCCGCCTCACCGACATCGCGGCGGCGGCCGCGATTGCGCGCCGGCACGGAGCGCGCCTGGTCGTGGACAACACCTTCGCGAGCCCGGTCGTGCAGCAACCGATCGCCCTCGGCGCCGACCTCGTGACGCACAGCACCACGAAGTACCTCAACGGCCACAGCGACAGCATCGGCGGCGTCGTGATCGCGACGCGGGACGACGACATCGAGTGGCTGAGTTTCATCCAGAACGCTGCCGGCGCGATCCTGAGTCCATTCGATTCGTGGCTGGTGCTCCGCGGCACGAAGACGCTGACGCTACGCATGGCGCAGCACAACGCGAACGGCATGGCGCTGGCGCAGTTCCTTGCGACCCACCCGAAGGTCACGCAGGTGATCTATCCGGGGCTCCCGAGCCACCCGCAGCACGACCTCGCGAAGCGCCAAATGCGCGGCTTCGGAGGCATGGTGTCGTTCGATGTCGGCACCTTCGAGGCCGCGCGCCGCGTCTGCAATCGCGTGAAGCTCATGGCGCTCGCCGAAAGCCTCGGCGGCGTCGAGACCCTCATCAGCCATCCCGCCACGATGACCCACGCCTCGGTGCCGCCCGAACGCCGCAAGGCCATCGGCCTCACCGACAGTCTCGTGCGCATCTCCGCAGGCGTGGAAGACATCGCGGACCTGATCGACGACTTGCAACAGGCGCTCGACTGAGGCTGCCACGATCGCTCACTAAGGCACGAAGACACGAAGGCACGAAGGCACGAAGACTCAAACCCTTGGTGTCTTTGTGCCTTGGTGCCTTCGTGTTGAGGCGTCTCCGGGTTTCTATGGCGTGGGTGGTCTGTTGCGGTGCCGGATGAACTCCACGATCACCGGCAGCACTGAGACAAGGACGATCCCGATGGTAATGAGCGAGAAGTTGTCGCGGACGATGGGGATGTTGCCGAAGAGGATGCCGGCGCCCATGCAGAGGCCGACCCAGAGGATCGCGCCGGTGATGTTGTAGAACACGAACACGGGGTAGGACATGGCGCCCGCGCCCGCCACGAAGGGCACGAACGTGCGCACGATCGGCACGAACCGGCCCAGCACGACCGCCTTCCCGCCATAGCGCTCGAAGAACTCGTGGGCGCGTCGAAGGTGGTCCCGGTTCATGAGACGGCTGAACAGGCTCGTCGAATCGGTGGCGGTGAACGCCTTCGGGCCGATGTACTTGCCGATCGCATAGTTCACGCCGTCGCCGAGGATCGCCGCCGCCAGCAGAAGCCCGCCGGCGAGCCACGGGTCCAGCACGCCGGCCCCGGCCAGCGCGCCCGTCGCGAAGAGCAGCGAGTCCCCGGGAAGGAACGGCGTGATCACCAGTCCTGTTTCCGCGAAGACGATCGCGAAGAGGATGCCGTAGACCCAGGTGCCGTAAGTGTTGACGAACTCGAGGAGGTGCTTGTCGAAATGAAGGATGAAATCGATCACTCTGGTATCCGCGTTGACTCGCCCACCCACCGCAGGAAAGCGTCGTTGCCGTCCACGATCGGCAGGACGATGAATTCGGGGACGTCGTAGGGGTGCAGTTCCCGCACGCGCTCCCACAGCGCCGCGATGCGCGCGCGCGTCGTCTTGATGATCAACTGCCGCTCCCGCTCCTGCTCCACCGCCCCTTCCCACCGGTACACGGACTCCATCGCCGGCAGCAGGTTCACGCAGGCGGCGAGCCGCGCCGCCACCAGTGTATGCGCGAATGTCGACGCGTCCGCATCCGCGGGCAGCGTCGTCATCACCAGGACGTAATCGGCGTCGGTC
>JANOJK010000674.1:0-2684 GCA_031408165.1 Acidobacteriota bacterium
CCCGGACCCACCTGTACCGCATCGAAGACGCCAGGCAGTAGGCAGGAAAACAGGAGGTCTGTCGTCGTAGCGAACGGCGAGACGGCCGCACGGGCCCTTCACGAAGACCACCAAGATACAAAGATCACTAAGCCTTCCTCGTGGTCTTTGTCCCCTGGTGATCTTTGTGATGAGCCGTCAGCCGTCAAAGAACCGCAAACTACGAACTACACACCAGCTATTTCTTCGCTACCCGCCAAATGGTGTTCGAGGCGTCGTCGCTGACCAGGAGCGCGCCGTCCCTGGCCACCGCGACGCCGACCGGACGGCCCCACGGGTAGCCCTCGTCGGTCACGAAGCCGGCCAGGAAGTCCTCGTACGATCCGGTCGCCGTCCCGTCCTTGTTGATCGGCACCCGAATCACCTTGTAACCGGTCCGCAGGCTGCGGTTCCACGAGCCGTGCTGCGCGGCGAACGCGCTGCCCTCGTGGAAGACCATCTGCAGCGACGCGCTGTGCGGCTGGATGAGCACGTCCGGTGTGATCACCTTCGCCTTCAGCTCAGGGTGCTTGCCGGCGTGCCGTGGATCCTGCGTGCCGCCCATGTAGTAGTACGGCCAGCCGTAGAAGCCGCCGTCCTCGAGGTGAGTGATGTAGTCGGGCACCAGGTTGTCGCCCAGGTCGTCGCGCTCGTTCACCGACACCCAGAGCTTGCCGGTCTGGGGATGGAAGGCGAGTCCGACGGCGTTCCGCACCCCGGTCGCGTAGATCCGCCGGCCGGTGCCGTCCGGGTTGAACTCGATGATGGTGGCGCGGTCTTTCTCCGCCGCGTTGACGTCGGGATCGTCGATGTTGGTCAGCGAGCCGACGCCGATGTAGAGCTTCTTCCCGTCCGGCGCGAACGCAACGTCGCGGCTCCAGTGGCCGCCGCCAGTCAACTGCCCGCCGGCGGGGACGCCCTTGACGATCGTTTCCGGCGCGCCGCGCGCCTCGAGGTCGCCGTTCTGGTAGGGGAACCGGACGATGGAGTCGGTGTTGCCGACGTAGACCCATTCGGGATTCGGTCCGAGCGGGTAGAACGCAATCCCGAACGGCCGGTTCAGGCCCATCGCGAAGGTGGAAACGGTGTGCGCGCGGCCATCCGCCCCACGACCGCGGATCACTCTGACGCGGCCTGGATCGCTTTCTGCCACGAAGAGATCGCCGTTCGGCGCCGTGCGGATCAGCCGCGGATTGTCGAGGCCGCCGGCGTACTCGGACGCCACGTACCCCGGAAGTGTTTTCGGCAGGGCGCCCTCGGGACGCGGGACGATGGTCGGCGGGTTGTTGACCCCGCGCGTGGCCCTGGGCGCGGGCAAATCCGCCAGCGTGATCTTGTGGACCGTTCCCGGCACCTCCCGCCGGAAGTCTGAGAACGCGCCGGGACGCCCGTGCAGGTTGGCCGCCTTGTAGGCCTTGGTCTGCTTGGTTCGCGCGTTGGTGACGGTGAAGCTGCCGTCGCGCTGCGCGGAGATCTTGAGGTAGTGCGCGGCCGATTCGTCGAGGTTCGCGATCATCGGCTCCGCGGTGTTGTGGTCCTTGCCGGCGCCCATCGAGTAGTGCAGCTGCCACAGATCCTCCAGCCCCGGAGAATCGTGGATCGTCTGCCAGGCTTCGGCGGATCCGCCCTTTCTCGGCCCATTGTTCATGATGGCCACGCGCGGTTTCAGCGCGTGGACGATCACCGGCGGACCCGAGGTGTCCGCTCCGTGGTGAGTCGTGAGGTAGACATCGACGGTCCCGAGCAGGTTGTTCGGGCAGACCAGCTCCTGTTCCTTGTTCCACGTCAGATCGCCGAGGTCCGCCAGGCGGAACCGGCCGAAGACGATCATGCTGCCGACCGAGCGCGCGTTCTCGCCTGGATCAGGGGCCTTCGAAGTGAAGGCGGCGCAGAGCGGATTCGTCGCCGCGGAGCCCGACAGCGCGCGGGTGATGCGCTCGCCGCTGGCGGCCACGATGGTGACGTCGAGATCGCGGATCGGCACCTTGTCGCCCGGTTTCACCAGCATGTGGCGGCCGGTCGCGCGGCCCTTCAGGTAGCCGTTGTAGAGCGCGGTCGCCGCCTCGTTGGTCTCGACGGTCGGCCCGTGATCGATGAACGTTCCGATCGGAATCCTCGAGGCCAGCGCCGCGGCGTTGCCGGCGTGGTCACTGTGGTAATGCGTGACCAGCAGGTAGTCCAGCCTGGTGATGCCGGCCTGCTTGATGGTCGCGAGCACCCGGTTGAGGTCGCGATCCTCGAACCCGGGGAACCCCGTATCGACTAGCATCGACTCGCCGGACGGCGTGACGAACAGCGTCGCCTGCCCCCCTTCCACGTCGATGAAGTAGATGTCGAGCGGTTTCTGGGCCTGCCCGAGGGCGGTGGAACCATACAACCATGCGGCAAGGACGACGGTGAGTTTTTTCATACGTGTTCGCTTGTTCCGATGTCTCGCGGAGAACGCGGCGGTGCAGGGCGGCCGAATCATCCGTGATCTGCGGGCTACTTTACCCCTAACGGCGTAGAATCAAGACGATGACGCTCACCGCCTGGCTGCTCACGGCGACTGTCGTTCTGTTCGCGGCGGACACTCCTGCCGGGGTCCGCGTGCACGTCTACACCTCGACGGCCGCGAGCGGCCAGCACACCGAGGAAGAGAAGGGGCGCCTCGCCGCGGTCGACGA
>JANOJK010000698.1:0-7687 GCA_031408165.1 Acidobacteriota bacterium
CTCGCAGACGACTTCGATGATCAGGTCAAAGCTGCCTGCCGTGGTGACGACGTAGTTCACCTCGGGCATCTCGGTCAGGCGATCGGTGACGAGATTCAGCTCGCCTTCGGCCCTGATGCCGACCATGGCCTGTCGGGTGAAGCCCATCTGCAGGGGATCCGTGACCGCCACGATCTGCATCACGTCGCCGTCGAGCAGGCGTTGCACCCGTGCCCGGACCGCGGCCTCGGAGAGCCCGACACTCTTGGCGATGGCAGCGTAGGACCGACGGCCGTCGGCCTGCAGGTGCTCGATGATCGCCTTGGAGAGGTCATCGAGGCCGACGCCCTGCGGTTTGCGGTCGACGCGGCCATTGCCGGTCACCGGTCTTCGTGGGCTCACGAGCCGATGGTGTCTGGTTCAACCCTGTCTTGGCAAGTCCCTTCGCGACGGAATGCGTCACAAAAGGTTCCTTCGGACAACGGATTGAGCATCTCTTTGGTCTCGACCCTGTTGAAATGCCCCCTCTTGTAGTTAGAGTGCCCTCACGGAACCCGTTCTCGTCAGGAGTCTGCAGTGAGTGCAAGCCCCCGTGTCCTTCGCAACTTCGTCAACGGTCAGCAGGTCGAGGCGGCGAGCGACGCGACCTCCGACATCGTCAGTCCGGTGACCGCGCAGGTGGTCGCCACCGCGCCGGTGTCCTCGGCCGCGGACGTGGACCGTGCGTATGCCGCAGCTGCAGCGGCGTTCGAGGTGTGGGGTGACACGACCCCCAGTGAGCGTCAGCAGGCGTTGCTGAAGTTCGCCGATGCCGTCGAGTCCCGCGCCGATGAGCTCGTGCATCTCGAAGCCGAGAACACCGGCAAGCCGTACGCCCTCACGGCCAGCGAGGAGCTGCCGCCCATGGTCGACCAGATCCGCTTCTTCGCGGGGGCGGCCCGGGTCCTGGAGGGCCGGGCGGCCGGTGAGTACATGAGGGGTCACACATCCTGGGTCCGTCGCGAGCCCATCGGAGTCATCGGCCAGGTCACACCGTGGAACTACCCGATGATGATGGCGATCTGGAAGATCGCCCCCGCGCTGGCGGCTGGCAACACGGTGGTGCTCAAACCGGGCGACACCACGCCGGAGACCACGCTTCTCCTGGCGGAGATCGCCTCCGAGTTCCTTCCCGCCGGCACTTTCAATGTCGTCACCGGTGACCGTGACACGGGCCGCGCGATCGTGGATCACCCAACGCCGGCCATGGTCTCGATCACCGGCTCGGTACGCGCCGGCATGCAGGTCGCCGAGAGCGCCTCGCACGACCTCAAGCGGGTCCACCTCGAGCTTGGCGGCAAGGCGCCGGTCGTCGTCTTCGACGACGCGGATCTCGAGGCGGCAGTGGAAGCCATTGCGACCGCGGGCTACTTCAACGCCGGACAGGACTGCACCGCGGCCACGCGGGTCATCGCCGGACCGCGCATCTACGACGACTTCGTCGCCGCTCTGGCGCAGTATGCCGGGGCCAGCGCCAAGGTGGGACTGCCCGACGACGACGACGCGTTGTTCGGCCCGGTCAACAACGCCAGCCAGCTCGCGCACGTCGAGGGGTTCCTGTCCAGGCTCCCGGACCACGCCACCGTCTCGGCCGGTGGCAGCCGGGTCAGCGGGCTGGGGGACGGGTACTTCTTCGAGCCGACGGTGCTGTCGGGGCTTCGTCAGGACGACGAGGCGATCCAGCGCGAGATCTTCGGACCGGTCATCACGGTGCAGAAGTTCTCCGACGAGGCCGAAGCGCTCGCCTGGGCCAACGGCGTGGAGTACGGACTGGCCAGCAGTGTCTGGACCAAGGACTTCGGCCGTGCCATGCGAATGTCGAGAAAGCTGGACTTCGGCTGTGTTTGGATCAACACCCACATTCCCATCGTCGCCGAGATGCCCCACGGGGGCTTCAAGCACAGCGGCTACGGCAAGGACCTGTCCATGTACGGCTTTGAGGACTACACCCGGATCAAACACGTGATGGCCAACATCGAGGAGCGTTCATGAACGAGCAGGTTCCATCGGCCTTTCAGGCGGCATTGGCCCGAGGCCTGGTTTCGCGCCGCACCGCGATGGCCGGCATGGCAGGCCTCGCGGGCGTCGCGAGCCTGGCGGCCTGCGGCTCAGCGGGCACCAACCCCACACCGGGCGCCACAACCAAAGCCAGGGTCAAGGCCGCGGCCGACAAGTCCGACGCCGAAAAGGTCGTGAACTGGTCCAACTGGCCCGAGTACATCGACATCAACGAGGACACCCAGGCACGGCCGACCCTTGAGGCGTTCACCAAGCAAAGCGGCATCAAGGTCAACTACACCGAGGACTACAACGACAACGACGAGTTCTATGCCAAGGTCCGTCCGTTGCTCGATGCGGGTCGGGACACCAGTCGGGACGTCTGGTGCAGCACCGACTGGATGGCAGCCCGGCTGATTCGGCTCGACTACGTCCAGAAGTTCGACCTGGCCAACATCCCCAACCACAAGAACGTGCAGGACTCCCTGCTGAACGTCGAATGGGACAAGGGTCGCCTCTTCTCACTTCCGTGGCAGAGCGGATTCGCCGGGATCGCCTACAACCCGAAGGCAACTGGGGACAAGAAGATCGAGTCGATGGACCAGCTCCTCACCGACCCTGCGCTCAAGGGCAAGGTCACGTTGCTCACCGAGATGCGCGACACCGTCGGCCTGGTCCTGCTCGAGCTCGGCAAGAGCCTCGAGTCGTTCACCGACGCCGACTTCGACGCCGCCATCGCCGAGATCCAGAAGGCCAAGGACGCCGGCCAGATCAAGGGTTTCACCGGCAACGACTACACCAAGCCACTCGCCTCCGGCGACACCGCGGCCTGCGTGGCCTGGACCGGTGACGTCGTCCAGCTCCAGGCCAGCAACCCGGCGCTCGGCTACACGTTGCCGACGAAGGGCTTCACGCTCTGGTCGGACAACTTCGTCATTCCCAACATGGCCACTCACAAGAAGAACGCGGCGATTGCAATTCTGCACACATATACCTATTGTTGCAGCGGACGTAGTCGCGCGCGGATGACACCGCGGTGTAGCGTTTCACCGAGCGATTGAGGCCCGGGTCGTCTCCGAAGCCGACGTAGATGCGGTTCCGGTTGTCGAAGGGCTCGCCCCCGGCGCGCTGCTTCAGTTCTCCCACGACGGCGTGGAAGAGAGACAGCGCGCCTGGCAGTTGCCCGACGGTGCGCGCGTAACGCTGCGCGTACTTCGCCCCGCGCTCCGGGTCCGCCGTGAGCGCAGCCTTCACCTTCTGGCCCGTTTCGGCGCTGGGCTCGTACGGTGAACCGATGGTGCCCGGAAACAGCGCCTCGAACGTCACCAGCATGTCGAAGGCGCCGGTGTTGAGGAACTCGATCGCCGGTCCGAGCGGACCGCACATCGGCATCGCGCCCTGGTAAGCCTCAGGATAGCGCTCGATGATGGCCATCGTGATGTGCCCGCCCATCGAGTGCCCGGTGATGTAGGTCTCCGCCGGGACGCCATGCTTGGACACGAAGTAGCGCCGCAGCGCCTCGGTGTCCTCGATCGCTTCCTTGACCGCCCAGCCTTGCACGCTGTAGTCGGATGCGGCAACAGCGAAGCCGCGGGACAGAAACACGTCGCGCAGCGCTTTCATGCGCGGCGACTCCGGATTCGGCGGTCGACTGCCGACGACCGTGTAGCCGTGCGCGTACATCACCAGCCCCTTGTTCCACTGTGCCGGAACCTCGATGTAAAAAGCAGCGCCGTTGATGACGCCGGTGTCGACCGTATTCGCGCGGGCGGTCTGCTCGGAGGTCTGTGCGTGAAGCGGGACGACCACGACGGGCATCAGCAACAGCACGGTGACCCAGAATCGTCGCGAGATCATTGAGCGCCTCCCTGTGAGACGTGGATTATGACAGAAGAAAGGGGGCCCTGAGCCCCTACAGGACGCTCATCGGATCGACATCCACGATCGTCCGGCGTTTCAGGTCCGGCTTGCCCTCGAGCACCGTCAGCAGCGCCTTGCGCATGGCGTTGCGCTGGGTGCCCTTGATGAACAGCTGCGCGCGGTGCTCCCCCTTCAGGCGGCCGAGCGGCGCGGGCGCCGGACCGAGGACCCTCCACGCGCCGAGCCCCGGTAGCCGCAGGCCGTGCGCGATCGTCGCGGCGTCTTCCATCGCCCCCTGGCGCGTGCGCGCCTTCACGATGACGTTGATCATCGCGACCAGCGGCGGGTACCGCATGGCCCGCCGGAAGACGAGCTCGTCCTCGTAGAACCCCCGGTAGTCCTGCCGGCACGCGTGCCTGATGCTGTAATGGGTCGGATACAGCGTCTGCACCATGGCCTCGCCGGGGAGCACGCCGCGCCCGGCGCGCCCCGCGACCTGCGTGAGGAGCTGGAAGGTGCGCTCCGCCGCGCGGAAATCGGCGAGGCCGAGGCCGACGTCCGCGCTGATGACACCGACGAGCGTGACGCTCGGGAAGTCGTGTCCCTTGGCGATCATCTGCGTGCCGACCAGGACGTCGAGCTCTCGCCTCGCGAACGTGGCGAGGAGCGCGCCGATCGCGCCGCGCTTCCGGACCGTGTCGCGGTCCACGCGTCCGACCCGCGCGTCGGGAAAGAGCGCGCGGACCTCCGCCTCGACGCGCTCGGTCCCGAAGCCGAGCTGCTCCAGGTACGGTCCCGCGCATCTGCCGCACACCTTGGGCAGCGGCGCCGAGTGGTTGCAGTAGTGGCAGCGCGCCCGTCCGGCGGCCTTGTGGACCGTGAGCGTCACGCTGCAGTTCGGACACTCCATCGTCTCCCCGCACTGCCGGCAGAAGACCACCGTGGCGAACCCGCGGCGGTTGAGGAGGACGATCACCTGCTCGCCGCGCGCGAGACGCCTCGTCATCGCCTCGCGCAGGCATGAGCTGAGGATGACGTCAGGCCCTTCGGCGGCGAACTCCGCGCGCATGTCGACGATCGTCACGTCCGCCATGGGGCGGTCCAGCACCCGGCGATGCAGCGTGAGCAGCTCGTAGCGGCCGGCCTGGGCGTTGTGGTAACTCTCGAGCGACGGCGTGGCGGAGCCGAGCACGATCAGGGCGCCCGCCGAGCGCGCGCGGACGACCGCGACGTCGCGGCCGTGATAGCGCGGGCTCTCCTCCTGCTTGTACGAGCCGTCGTGCTCCTCGTCCACGACGATCAGCCCGATGTCGGCGAGCGGCGCGAAGATCGCGCTGCGGGTGCCGACGACGACGTCGACGTCGCCGCGGCGAATGCGCTGCCACTGGTCGTAGCGCTCGCCGTCGGACAGGCCGCTGTGCTGGATGGCGACGCGCGCGCCGAACGCCGCCCGGAAGATTGCCGCGGCCGCGGGGGTCAGCGCGATCTCGGGGACCATCAGCAGGACGCCCCGTCCCGCTTCCCGCACGGTGCGCGCGAGCCGCAGGTAGATCTCGGTCTTGCCGCTGCCGGTGACGCCGTGGAGGAGCGCGGCGTGGTAGGTTTTTGCCGACGCGCGCGCGGCGAGCGTGCCGAGCGCCGCCTCCTGCTCTCCGGTGAGCTCCATGACCGGCGTGCGGGTGATGCGATCGGCGCTGGAAGAGTCGAACGGGTCGCGCTCGATCCGGCGTTTCTCGATCGCGACGAGCCCCAGCCTCGCCAGCCGCGCAATCACATCGGTCGGGATGTCCTGCTCCGCGAGAGCCCTGAGTGCGAGGCCGTCCGGCGCGCCGCGCAGCAGGTGCAGCGCTTCGTGCTGCCGCTTCCCGAGTGTGACCTCCACGGACTCGGAGCCCTGGGCGGTCAGGACGGCGAATCGCACCGTGCGGGACGCGTCCGCCGTCCCCTTCAGCGGCCGGGTGAGCGCGATGAGGCCGTCCGCTTCGAGCGCCGCCACCACCGCCTGCGCGCCCCGCGACCTGCGCGTCAGCGCCGCGACCGACGCGACCTTGCCGCCCGTCAGGTGCTCGAGGACGTCGCGCCGGACGCCGCGCTCCGAGAGCATCCGCCCTTCCCCGGCTTCGGTGATGGCGGCGTGCCGCTCGCTCTCGATCCAGGCGCGGGGGGGCATCGCGGTCGCGATCGCCTCCCCGACGCCGCATGCGTAGTAGTCCGCCACCCAGGAGGCAAGGTCCACGACGTCGGCTGGCAGAAACGGCTCGCTGTCGAGGATGTCGGTGAGGGGCTTGAGGTCCGAGGCGCGAGGGGCGAGGTCCGAAACGCGAGGCGCGAGGTCCGAGGCGCGAGACGCGGGGCGCGAGACGCGAGGGGCGAGGTCGGAGGTGAGAGGTTCGACGTCCGACGCGAGCGGCTGGGGTGCCTCCGTCGTCTTTCGCGCATCGCGCGTCGCGCCTCGGTCCTCGCCCAGGACGATACCGGTCACCGTCCGCTTGCCCAGCGGCACGAGGACGCGGGCGCCGACGGACGGGAAGGGAAAACCTTCGGGGACTTCGTAGGTGAGCGGTCCGAGGCCGGGCACGGGGACCGCGACGGCGATCGCGCGCGGGACCCCTGCGATCCCGCTCGCGTGGCTCACGCGCGGCCGCTCGTTCGCTTCTGTCACCCGACCGTTCTACCCGGCGCCCGTGACAGGGCTGGTCAGCAGGGCGCGCGCCCTCTTGAGGTCTTCCCACGCCTCGCGCTTGCGATCCGGGCTGCGGAGCAGGAACGACGGATGAAACGTGGGAATCAGCCGGGCGCCGCGGAAGTCGAAGACCCGTCCCCGCAGCCGCGAGATGGGTTCCTCGGTACGCAGCAGCGTCTTCGCCGCGAACGCGCCGAGCGCGACAATCACCTTCGGGCGCACGGCGTCGATCTGCTGGAACAGGAACGGCTCGCAGGTCTCGATCTCGTCGGGCTCCGGATTGCGGTTCGCCGGAGGGCGGCACTTGATCACATTGGCGATGTAAACCTGATCCCGCTCGAGGTTGATCGCGAGGATCATTTTCGTGAGCAGCTGGCCGGCCCGCCCGACAAACGGGATGCCCTGAACGTCCTCGTCCCCTCCCGGCGCCTCACCGACGAACATCAGGTCGGCGTCGGGGTTCCCCACGCCGAACACGACCTGCTGCCGCCCGAGCGTGTGCAGCTTGCACCGGGTGCAGGCGGGGCCGATGTCGGTCTTGATCGCCGCCAGCACGTCGGCGGCGGAGCGGGCGATCGACAGCGTGGCGGCTGGCGGCTGGAGGCCGGCGGGTTCGAGGACCGGGGATCGAGCATCGGGGATCGAAGCCTCGGCGCGCTTGCGCCACCGCGGATCGGTGGTCACGCCATTCACGCCAAGGTCCCCGTAGAACCGGAGATGCTCCACGATTTGGGCGCTGCGGTCGGTCACGCTTTGACGGCCTGCCCTGAGCCTGGTCGAAGGGGCCGGGACGCGAGCATGGATTCGATCCGATCGAGGATCTTCGAGGCGAGCTCGGTCTTGGGCTGCAAAGGGTGTTCGACCTCGCCGTCGGCGGAGATGAACACGGCGGCGTTGGTCTCGGTGTCGAAGCCGGCGTCCTCGCGCGAGACGTCGTTGGCGACGATGAGATCGACCTGCTTGGACGCGAGTTTCTGGCGCGCGCGCGGCCGCGGGTCGCCGGTTTCAGCCGCGAACCCCACGAGCACCGGCGTGCCGGCGGAGCCGCGCGTCTCCCCGAGTTGCGCGAGAATGTCGGGCGTGCGGACGAGTGTCAGCCTCAGCGGGCCGTCGGACTTCGCCATCTTG
>JANOJK010000722.1:0-2004 GCA_031408165.1 Acidobacteriota bacterium
CCCACAGCGCGTCACCGAACAGTTCGTCCGCACTCTGCTGGGCAGCTTCCTTTTCCGCGGCGACGACGTGTTCAAGAAGGTCAGCGTCCTCAGCGGCGGTGAGAAGAGCCGGCTCGCCCTGGTGAAACTGCTTCTCGATCCCCCGAACCTGTTGCTCATGGACGAGCACAAAGAACGTTGTGGTCTTCGTGAACCTCGTGATCTTTGTGCTTGGGTCGTGGCTCGTGCGGCTACCATCAACAGCAGCCTCTGCTTTCTGGCAAGGGTAAGCGCCACCGGCACGCCTGTCGTAATCCGCCGCACGGTCCTCTGTAGATTGTCTGGAGTATAGCCCCATGATCTTTGTGCCTGGTCGTTTGCGTGGAGCCGCGGTGCTGGCGCTGTCGCTGGCCGCCGCGGCGGTGCCCGCCCTCGTGGTGAGCCCGAAGGCCCAGGCGCCCGCGCCCGTGCCGCCCGCGCGGATGATCAACCAGTCGTCCGATCCGCTGCTCGGCAGCTTCCGCTTCCGATCGATCGGCCCCGCCAGCATGGGCGGCCGCATCGACGACGTCGCGGTGTCGGAGACCGATCCGAACATCATCTATCTCGGGTACGCGGTCGGCGGGGTATGGAAGTCGGAGAACAACGGCGTGACGTTCGAGCCGGTGTTCGACACCTACACGACCGCGTCCATTGGAGACATCGCCATCCATCCGCGGGACCCCGACATCGTGTACGTCGGCACCGGCGAGCCGAACAACCGCCAGACCTCGTCGTTCGGCGACGGCATCTACAAGACGACCGACGGCGGAAAGACGTTCACCCACATTGGCCTCAAAGACAGCCAGACGATCGCGCGCATCGTCATCGACCCGAAGAACCCCGACACGGTGTACGCGGCGGTGCCGGGTCATCTGTTCGGACCCAACGCGGAGCGCGGCGTCTACAAGACGACCGATGGCGGGAAGACCTGGAACAACGTCAAGTTCGTCGACAACGACACGGGCTTCACCGACATCGTGCTCGATCCGGTGAACCCGAACACTGTCTACGCGGCGAGCTACCAGCGCCGCCGCGCGGCCTGCTGCTTCAACGGCGGCGGGCCGGGCAGCGCCATCTGGAAGAGCACCGACGCCGGCAGGACGTGGACCAGGATGACGGGCAACGGACTGCCGCCGGGCACGTATGGCCGCATCGCGCTCGACGTCTCGCGATCGAATCCCAACGTCGTCTACGCGCAGGTCGAAGCGGGTGACGTCGGCCGGCCCGTGCAGACGCCGCCAGTGCAACAGACGGCGGCGACAGAAGCGACCCCTCCGGGCGCGGCGGCGGTCACGCCGCCTGGTGCGCCTGCCTCGACTCAGCCCGGCGCGGCGCAGCGAGGCGGCGGCGGGCCGCAGGCGGCCCAACCCGGCGGAGGCGGAGGCGGACGGGGCGGCTACAACTGGTGCAATAACGCGGGACCCGAGAGGGGATTCCCGGTCGGAGGTCGCAGCGCCGCCCAACAGGCGGCCGAGGCGCAGACGCCGCGCGTCGCGCCAGCGCTCGACCCCTCCCGCGGCGGCGTGCTGCGGTCCGAGGACAAGGGCAAGTCGTGGACCCTCGTCAGCAACTGCAATTCGCGCCCGATGTACTTCAGCCAGATCCGTGTCGACCCTGGCAACGACAAGACCATTTACGTCGCCGGGCTGCCGGTCGCGAAGTCACTCGACGGCGGGAAGACGTTCGTCACACTCGACGAGTCGGGCGGCGGCGGCGAACCCGGCCACGTCGATCAGCACGCGATCTGGATCGACCCGAAGAACCCGAAGCACATCATGCAAGGCAACGACGGCGGTCTCAACATCAGCTGGGACCAGGGCAGGACGTGGGACTTCGTGAATACGATGGCCACCGCGCTCCCCTACATCGTCAGCGCCGACATGCGCCGGCCGTACTACGTGTACGTCGGCCTGCAGGACAACGGCAGCTGGGGCGGCCCGAGCGCGGTGCGCGGACGCGGCGGGATCATGAACTCCGACTGGT
>JANOJK010000906.1:0-3396 GCA_031408165.1 Acidobacteriota bacterium
GAACAACTACTGGGTGGACGTCGTCTTCGCGCCGAGCCTGACCGATTCGGTTCCGCCGATCGTCTCCGGCATCAAGTCGACGACCCTCGACAGCTCGCGCGTGACGGTCACGTGGACGACCGACGAGCAGACGACGACGCGCATCGACTACGGCACCAGCGCGAACATCCTGACCGCGACGCTCGCGACCCTGCCGGCCGGCACCGTGACGCGCACCGGCAGCACCTTCGTCACGCAGCACACGATGGCGTTGACCGGTCTCCTGCCCAACACGACGTACTACTATCTGGTGACCGCCGTCGATCAGTCAGGCAACACGACCACGGTGGCGGCGCCGACCTTCACCGTACCGGGTCCGACACTGCGCGACACGGCCTTGACCGATTTCGCCGCGGGGACGCGCACCGCGACGTACGTTTCGCAATCGGCCGACGGTGAGGTCATCCTGTTGCCCACCTCCGGCTCGGAGTTCACCGGGCCCGGGCTGCCGTCGGGATGGATCGTCACCGCGTGGAGCCCTGACGGTTATTCCACGATTCAGGACGGCGTGCTGCTCGTGGACGGCGCGCGTGTCGCCACCTGCGTCACCGACGCCGACGGCGTCTGCGTGCCAGGTGAAACGACGGTCGCGACGCCGTCCGCGGTCTTCACGGCGCCGCATTCGCTCGAGTTCTCCGCCCGCTTTTCGGGCGACCAGTTCCAGCACGCGGGCCTCGCCGTGACCTTCGCGTCCGCGTCGGAGCCCTGGGCCATCTTCAGCACCCTCAGCGGCGGGCTGCTGTTCGCGCGGACCAATACCGGAGCCGGCAGCATCGACACGGGACTGGGCACGGGACTGCTGGGCGGATTCCACCACTACCGGATCGACTGGAAGCCCGCGAGCGTCGACTACAACGTGGACGGCGCCCTCGTCGCCAGTCACGCGCTGACGATCGCGGCGCCCATGCGGCCGGTCGCGGCGAGCGACTTCAACCCCTTCGGCGGCAACGTGTTCGTGGACTGGATGCGGATGTCGTCGTATGCGGCCGCCGGCTCGTTCGATTCGCGCGTCTTCGACGCGACGAGCTCCGTCAACTGGAACAGCATCCAGTGGACCGCGAAAGCTGCCGCGGGGACCACCGTGGGCATCAGCGTCCGCACGGGCGACACGCCGATTCCGGACGGGACGTGGAGCGCATTCGCTCCGGTGGCGTCCCCCGGTCCGCTCGCGCTGTTCTCGCGATACATCCAGTACCGCGCCGCGATGACGTCGAACGACCCGGCTCGGACGCCGTCGCTCGACGACATCATCATCAGCACGGGCCATGCGCCGGTCGCCGTGGCCGACGCCACGGTCGTGCCCCAGAGCGGCAGCTACACCTTCCCGGCGGCGGGGCCCGGCAGCCTGACGTTCAACGACACCGACGTCGACTCCGTCAATGCGCTGCTGCGCGTGGTGGCGGTGACGCCTCCCGCGCACGGGTCGGCCGTGCTCAACGCTGACGGGTCGGTGAAATACACTCCGACGCCGATCTACAACGGGCCGGATGCCTTCACCTACACCGTCAGCGACGGCCTGCTGACGTCGAGCGCGGTGGTGACGCTGGACGTGCGCTTCGGCAACATCGCGCCGGTGTCCGTCAACGACTTCTACAACACCAACGAGGAAACGACGCTGACGGTCCCGGTGGCGGCCGGCATCCTGGCGAACGACACCGATGTCGAGCGCGATCCGTTGACCGCAGTGCTGGTCACGTTGCCCGCGCATGGCATGCTGACGCTGAGCCCGAACGGCGCGTTCATGTATGCCCCGGCGCTGAACTACGCCGGTCCCGACACCTTCACCTACCGGGCGAACGACACGACCGAGAACGGCAACATCGCCACCGTCCAGATCATGGTGAACCAGGTGAACGACGCGCCGATCACCGAGGCTGACAGCTTCACCGCGGTCCTGAACCAGTCGCTGGACGTGCCCGCGCCGGGCGTGCTCCGCAACGACCACGACGTCGAAGTCGAAGACACGACGCCGATGCACGCCGCGCTCGTGAGCGGGACGTCGCACGGCCAGTTGACGTTCCGCACGGACGGCTCGTTCAGTTACGTGGCGGATGCGGACTACCTCGGTCTCGACTCCTTCACCTACCGGGCGATCGACCACTTCAACGCTCCGGGCAACGTCGTCGCCGTGACGCTCACGGTCGCCATCAAGGCCGTCTCGCAGGTCGTCACCGGCGGCGCAACCGTGTCCACCGGCGACGGCGTCACTGCGGCCGACCCGCTGTCGAGCGCGGTCACGTCCCCCCTGAGCGGGACCGTCTCCATCGCGCAAGGCGTCATCTCCGCCTCGCGATCGCCGGCCGGCTACACGTTTCTGAACCAGCAGGTGAACATCACGATCACTGCCGCAGATGGCACCGAGGTGATCGCCCCAGCCGCGAACCCGATCAGGATGGTGTTCACGATTGATCGCTCGTTGATCCCGGCCAGCCAGGACCACCTGACGTTCCAGATGTTCCGTAACGGCGTGCTGATTCCGAACTGCCTCGGCGCGACCGCCATCCCCGCGGCGAACTTCGATCCCTGCGTGACTGCGCGCGAGAACCTGAACCCCGACGTGCGGCTGTCGATCATCACATCCCACGCCAGCCACTGGAACATGGGCATCCTGACGACGGCCGTCGGCGACGGGCCCGTCGCGCTGAACGACGGCCCGTATGCGGTGGACTTCCAGACGCCCCTCGTCGTGATGGCGGCCGGCGTCCTCGGCAACGACTACGGCCCCAGCAGCCTCACGGCCGTGCTGACCCCGGGGAGCGCGATCGGCGGCACGGTGGACCTGGCCTCGTCGGGCGGGTTCACGTTCACCCCGACCGCCGGCCTCTGCGGACCGGCCAGCTTCCAGTACAAGGCGCACGACGGCACGACGGAGAGCAACGAAGGCACCGTCTCGCTCAGGATCGACTGCACGCCGCACGCGGGGGACGACGCCACGACGGTCCTCGAGGACAGCGGCGCCAGCACCATCACCGTGCTCGCGAATGACACCGATCCGGATCCGGCGCAGACGCTGGCGGTGATCGCGGTGTCGCAAGGGTCCCACGGCGCCGTGGCCATCGCCGGGAGCGGCCTGGCCGTGTCCTATGCGCCCGAGCCGGACTTCTTCGGCACCGACACGTTCAGCTATACCGTCAGCGACGGCCACAACGGCAGCGCGACCGCCACGGTCACCATGACCGTGACCGCGGTGAACGACGCGCCGTCCTTCACGAACGGCGCGAGCCAGACCGTCGCGGAGGATGCCGGGCCGCAGTCGCTCGCCGGGTTCGCCACTAACCACAGCGCCGGCCCGGCCAACGAGAGCGCCCAGGCCGTGAGCTTCCTTGTCAGCAACGGCAACAACGGGCTGTTCTCGGC
>JANOJK010000756.1:0-4766 GCA_031408165.1 Acidobacteriota bacterium
ACGAGCTCTTCGACGCCGATGCCGGGAAACCGCTGGTGCTCGGCGAGGAGCCGGTCGTTGGTCGCCGCGTCGAGCTCGAAGATCGCCTGCAGGTGCTCCTCGTCATCCGCGATGCGGACCAAGACGGTGTCGCCGCCGGCGGAGTGGCGCGACGGAATGAGCCGATGCGTATCGAACTGGCGCACCAGCCCGAGGGGAGGAAGGCGCAGCATGCGTCAGAGTCCCGCGCGGCGCGCGTCGAGCAGGCGGCGGACGTTCTGCATCGCCGGCAGCCCGCCGCCGATCATGTAGGCGAGCGGGGTCTGGCCGCCGAACACCGGGTTGCTGTTGGGCCGCTGGACCCAGAGGTCCGCCACGGCATTCGAATGGAGCACGCCGAGCGCCTTGAAGATGCCGAGCAGGAACGAAATGCGGGTGAGGCGATCGGCGTCCAGCGTGCGGTCGGGGTTCCGCTTCATCTCGTAGAACGGCCCGTTCGAGACGCCGCCGAGCAACGCGCGTGCGTCCTCGTCGCGCAGCTTCCACCGCGCCATCAGGTTGAAGAACGCCTTGAGCGCGGCGGGGCTCAGGCGGTCGCGCGCCGCGCGGGACGCGAGATCCACGACCGGCAGCGGCTGGTAACGCCCGGACGGGTAGCGGAACGTGCCTTCCATGGTGGCTCCTGATAGTGATTATAATAGCTACTGAACAGGAGGTCAAGCCTGTTGATGACCAGGACGGCGCCTGCGGTGCCCGGACCTCGATTTATTGAAACGGCAAGAGACCTGCTGCGCTGTGACGCGATAGGATCGCGTCTTCATGCTCACGCCGCTGGTCCTCCTCCTGCGCCTCGCGGGCACGGTCATGGTGACGGCCTTCGCGGCGGTGCTGCTGCCCGTGGACTGGATGGCCAGGGCGCACGAGTGGCTGGGCCTGGGAGAATTCCCCCGGACGGCCCTCGTCGATTACCTCGCGCGCTCGGTCGCTCTGCTGTACGGGTTCCACGGCGTGCTGGTCCTGCTCATCTCCCGGGATCCGGTGAAGTATCGAACGCTCGTCTGGTATCTCGCCGTCATGAACGTGCTGTTTGGTACGATTATTCTCGCTATCGACATCCACGCGGGGCTGCCGCTCGTGTGGACACTGCTCGAAGGGCCGCCGGTCGTCGCCTTCGGCATCGTCATCGGTCTTCTGAACCGGCAAGCCGGCCGCTGAGCCGAAGGAGTTCTCAGGTGCCTGTCACGCGTCACGTCGATCCCCGGAAGGGGGACACGCTCCTCCTCGTCGGCACCATGAAAGGGGCGTTCATCGTCCGCGCGGACGCCTCGCGCCGCGAGTGGGAGGTGGGGGGCCCGTACTTCCCGGGCAGCGCCGTCTACGCGATGGCCTACGACGCGCGCGCCGGACGTCACCGGCTGTGGGCCGGGCCCAACAGCATGCACTGGGGAGGTCTCCTCCGGTCGAGCGACGACTTCGGCAGGAACTGGAGCAACCCCGAAGAAGCGAATGTGAAGTTCCCGGAAGGCACGGGCGAGGCACTGAAGCAGATCTGGCAGATCGTGCCGGGACGCGCCGCCGAGCCCGACACGCTCTACTGCGGGGTCGAGCCTGCGGCGTTGTTCGTGTCGCGGGATGCCGGATTCACGTGGCGGCTCGTGGAGGGACTCTGGAATCATCCGCAGCGGCCGTTGTGGCAGCCCGGCGGAGGGGGACTCTGCCTCCATACGATCCTCCTCGATCCCGAGCGCCTCGAGCAGGTGCGCATCGCCGTCTCGACCGGCGGCATGTACGTCACCGAGGACGGCGGGAAGACGTGGCGCCCGTCGAACAAAGGAGTGCGAGCCGACTTCCTGCCCGACAAGCATCCCGAGTTCGGCCAGTGCGTCCACAAGGTCGCGCAAGCGAAACGGCGTCCCGCCCGCATGTTCCTGCAGAACCACTGGGGCCTCTACCGGAGCGACGATCGCGGCGAGAGCTGGACCGATATCGCCAACGGCGTTCCGTCCGACTTCGGCTTCCCCATGGCGATTCATCCCGAGGATCCGGATCGCGCGTGGATCGTGCCGCTCGAGTCGGACCAGTTCCGCTGCACGCCGGAGGGCAAGCTGCGCGTCTATCGCACGAGCGACGCGGGCGCGCGCTGGGAACCGCTCGCGCACGGCCTGCCGCAGGACGGCGCGTACGAGACGGTGCTGCGCGACGCGCTGGCCGTCGACGCGCTGAGCCCGGCCGGCGTCTACTTCGGAACGCGAAGCGGCAAGCTGTTCGGGTCGGCCGATGAGGGGGACAGCTGGTCGACGCTCGCCGACGGGCTTCCGCCGGTCATTTCCGTGAAGACGGCGCTCGTCTGATGGCCGTGCTCTTCGTCATTCCGGGCGCGCTGCGTGAACTGGCGGGCAACCGTGACGAGGTCCGCATCGAGGGGGCCGCGGGCCCGCTGTCCGCAGCGCTCGCGCGCCTGTGGTCCGAGTGTCCGGGGCTACGGGACCGTGTGATGACGGAGCTCGGCGAGGTGCGGCCGCACGTCAACATCTTCGTCGACGGCGAGAATATCCGGGACTCGGGCCGGCTCGACACACCGGTCCGCGATGGCGGGGAGGTGTTCCTGATCCCGGCGGTCAGCGGTGGTTCGCGGGTCGTGTAATATTCGACCAACCATATGACCGCACGGCGCTTGCTCCCGGTTCTGGCGTTCGCGGCGATCGTGCAGGTCGCGGCCTCAGCCCAGCCGTTGCCACCCATGCCCATCCAGGACGGACACGTCATCCCGCTGTGGCCCGGCGGGGCGCCGGGCGCGCTCGGCACCGACGCGAGCGACATCCCGGCGATCACGGTTTACCTGCCGCGCACGGTGGCGCTGAACACCCCGGCCGTCATCGTGTGCCCTGGCGGTGGCTACGGCGCGCTTGCCTCGAATCACGAGGGGCGCCAGGTCGCCAGCTACCTCAACTCGCTGGGCATGGCGGCATTCGTCCTCCGCTACCGGCTGGGCCCGCGCTATCACCATCCCATCGAGCTCGGCGACGCGCAGCGCGCGATCCGGCTCGTGCGATCGCACGCGTCCGACTGGCGCATCGATCCCGCCCGCATCGGCATCATGGGGTTCTCGGCCGGCGGGCATCTCGCGATGACGGCCAGCACGCTGTTCGACGCCGGCGCGGCGACAGCGCCCGACGCTGTCGATCGGCTCAACAGCCGGCCGGATTTCACCATCCTGGGCTACCCGGTCATCTCGATGACGGAGGAGTGGACCCACAAGGGTTCCCGCCGCAATCTCCTGGGCGACACGCCCGATCCCGAGCTGGCGAAAACCTTGTCGGGCGAGCGCGCGGTGACGCGCGAGACCCCGCCGACGTTCCTGTTCCAGACCAACGAGGACGCCTCGGTCCCGGCCGAGAATGCCGTGCACTATTACCTCGCGCTGCGCAAGGCCGGCGTGCCGGCGGAGCTCCACGTCTTCGAACGAGGCCCGCACGGCGTCGGCCTGGCCAACGACGATCCGGCGCTGTCGGCGTGGTCGTCGCTCCTGGCCAACTGGCTGCGCGTCCGCAAGCTGATCAAGTAGCCGTGGACCAGCTGAATTGGTACTGGGTCGCGGTGTCGCTCATCGTGCCCCCTCTCGTCGGCGGCCTGGTGGCCTTCCCGTTCTGGCGGAAGGATCAGGCGATCTTCGGCAACATCTTTGGCACGGTCGTGATCTTCGGCTCCGCGTTCGCGATGATCATGCGTGAGCACATCGAGCTCGATCGCCTCATTCAGCAATGCCTCGAGTCGGGCCAGGAGATCTGCTCCCCGTACCCCAGTCCGTTCGCGAGGTTTGCCGTCTATGCGTTCATCGCGCTGTTCCAGGTGATCGTGCTCTTCTCGCTCAGCCTCAAGGTGGACGAGAAGGCACGGCGCCGCGGGTATGCGCCGGAGTGGCGGTAATGGCGGACAGCCGTCAGGCGAGTGGTGCGTTCGACGTCAAGCTCACGCCGCAGGCGGCGGACGGTTACGCCGACGCCGCCACGCTCGGCCGGATGACGATCGACAAGCAGTTCCACGGAGACCTGGAGGCGACGAGCAAGGGCCAGATGCTGACCGGTCTGGGCGGCGTCAAGGGTTCGGCCGGCTACGTGGCGATCGAGCAGGTCACCGGCACACTGCACGGGCGGACGGGCACGTTCATCCTGCAGCACACCGGCGTCATGGACCGCGGCGCGCCTCAGTTGACCATCACGATCGTCCCCGACTCCGGGACCGGCGACCTCGCAGGCGTGTCGGGGACGATGGGGATCGAGATCGCCGGCGGCAGGCATTCCTACACGCTGACCTATACGCTGGCCGGCTGATCCGGCTGTCTGGCCCCACCTGGCCGATCGCCGCGAATCATCTATACTGGCGACCCTCAGGAGAGCCTCGGCATGAGTGGAAGCGCGCGTTGTTGGCGGGGTGTCCTCGTGGCCGTGCTGCTGGCGGTGGCGTTCTCGTCTGTCATGGCGGCGCAGAACCCCGCGCCCGCCCCGAAGAAGAACCCGCTGCTCAAGTTGATCGAGCCGTGGCCCTCTCCCGAGGTGCTCGCGAAGCGCCGGCTCGCGTCCGAGTCCCTGCCGCTCTTCAGCGCCACGGAGCCGTTCGCGTTCACGCTGGTGGCCGACTTCAAGACGATCAACAAGGACCGCAAGCCTGAAAGCAGGACGCGCTACCCCGGCGAGCTGCGCGTGGCGGGCGAGGGGGGCGGCCAGGTGACGCTGCCGGTGCAGCTGAGCGCGCGCGGCCACTCACGACGCAATCCGCGCACGTGCGAC
>JANOJK010000758.1:0-3651 GCA_031408165.1 Acidobacteriota bacterium
CGCCGGGAAGCGTCTCGGCGTCCTGTTCGGTGCCGTTGCTGCTGTTGCGCTGCTCGTCGTCATGATGACTGGCGGCACGACCCTCGCCGCGAACACCAGCGCCTCGCCCGAGCAGGCGGCGGCGAAAGGAAAGAGCTACAAAGCCACGCGCGCCTTTGTCCTGGACAAGGAGACCGGAAAAGTCCGGATGCCGACACAGCAGGAAGTGGACGAAGTGGTCGCGAGTCTGTCGGCGCTCGGTCAACGTCCCACCGACACACTCCAGCCATCGCCGCAGGCGACCGGCGCCGTCAGCGTCGACCTCGACGGGGGATTCGGGGGCGTGCTCCTCGCCCGTCCGAATGAGGACGGCTCGTGGGAGACCAGATGCGTCTTCACCCTGGAAGAAGGCGCGGAGTTTCTCGGCATTGTCGTTGACGAGTCTCGATAAGGGGTTGATCCGACCATGCACACAACACAGCTCCTGAAAACGATCCGCACCCTGGTGTTCGCGCTCGCGGGCATCGCGCTGTCCGCCGGGGCCGCCAGCGCCGGTCCGGCACAGTTCGTCATCGTCAACATCAACGCGCCGGGCGTCGGCTTCAACGATCCGACACCGGCCGTCCCCGTGGGCGGGAACGCTGGCGCGACTCTCGGCGAGCAGCGCCTGATCGCCTTCGAGCACGCGGCGCGCCTCTGGAGCGCCAGGCTCGACAGCAGCGTGCCGATCCGGATTCGCGCCCAATTCACCGCACTGCCGGCCGGCGTGCTGGGAAGCGCAGGGCCGGTTTCCGTCGCTCGCGACTTTGCGAACGCGCCTCTGCCCCTCACGTGGTACCACATCGCGCTCGCGAACAAGCTCGCAGGGGTCGACTTGATTCCAGCCAACGACGATATCAACGCGAATTTCAGCACGAACTTCAACTTTTATCTGGGCCTCGACGCCAACCACGGCCCGCAGCCCGATCTCGTGGCCGTTCTGCTGCACGAGTTCGCCCATGGTCTCGGCTTCAGCCAACTGGCGAACCTGACAACCGGCGCCCTCTTCGCCGGCTTACCCGACCACTACAACAGCAAACTGCTCGACACATCGGTCAACCTGTACTGGCCGCAGATGACCAACGCCCAGCGCGCCGCATCCGCGACCCGGTTCGGCCGCGTCGTCTGGGACGGAGCGCACGTGACGAGCGGAGTGCCGAGCGTCCTCTCGTTCGGCAGTCCAACGGTGCAGGTCAATACCCCGGCAAGCATCGCCGGCGGCTACCAGTTCGGCATCGCGGCGTTCGGGCCGCGGATTGGCAGTCCAAGCGTGTCGGCGAACGTCGAGGCGGCGGCGGATGCCGTCGAAGCGGGCGGCACGGCAACCGACGGCTGCTCCCCATTCGCGAACGCGGGCGCCGTTGCCGGCAGGATCGTGCTGATCGAGCGGGGGCTCTGCGGGTTTGCCGTGAAGGCGAGAAACGCCACGAATGCCGGAGCGCTGGCGGTGATCATCTACAACAACCTCGCAAACGTGAATGCCGGGCCTCCGGGGATGGCGGATGACGGCGTCAACGGGGCGTTCGTGCTGATTCCAACCGTCAGCCTGCGCCGCGCCGACGGGCTTGCGGTCCTCGGCCAGCTCGGCGCCGGCGTGTCGGCCGACATCGGCGTGGACCTCACCGTTCGGGCCGGCGCCGATGCCTTGAATCGCGCCAGGGTGTTCGCACCGTTCCCGGTTGCGGGCGGATCGTCGATTTCGCACTACGACACCGTGGCGTCGCGGAATCTGCTGATGGAACCGGCCATCAACGGGGACCTCACGCACAACCTCAAGGCCCCCGATGACCTGACCTTCGAGCTGTTGAGGGATGTCGGCTGGACGTTCCCGGATGCCGACGGAGACGGCGTCGTGGACGATGAAGACTGCAATGCGAATTCGGATCGCCGGGCCACCATCGTGATTGGCGGCAACGACACAGGCGTGTCGAACAGTCTCTTCACCAACGGCTGCACCAGCTCCGATCTGATCGCCCGGCTCGCGGCGTCGGCCTCCAACCACGGCGGCTTCGTCTCGGCGGTCGCTCACCTGACCAACCAGTGGGTATCGGACGGCATCATCAGCGGCAAGCAGAAGGGGGCGATTCAGCGCGCTGCCGCAAAGTAGCCGCGAGGTGCGGCGTCAGCGAAAACATGGAGGGGCTTGCCGGCAAGGGCAGCCCCTCCAGCCTGAACAGCCCAGGCTCTGGCGTGACCACCCCGCCTCCACCGATCCGACCGACCTCGTCGAACGGCGTTCAACGAGCCGCGTCGAAGTCAGGATCTCGATGGCGGCTGCGCTCCTCCTGAGATCCCCGGTCACCCTCGACCTCTCCGCATCCCTACCGGTCGTCTGCCAGCTATTGGCCGGGCAAACCAGACGACCAGGCCCGCGTCCACACCGGCACTGAACCTGCAGTATCTCTGCGGCCGCGGCCAGCTCAGCGGACATACCGCTGGGGTCGCGCGTTTGGGGAAGGCGCCGCATCGAATGAAATTCGCGTGGACATTAGCCGCTCTTGCCGTGCCGATTGCCCTGCAGGCACAGATCAGCATCACCACCAACCGCTACGATCCCCAGCGCACGGGGGCCAACCTCAGCGAGACGACGCTGACCACCTCGAACGTGAACCCGACCCAGTTTGGGAAGCTGTATTCCTACCCTGTGGACGGCGCGGTCTACGCTCAGCCGTTATACGTGCCGGGCGTCACGGTCAACGGCAGCCGGCGCAACGTCCTCTACGTCGCGACGATGAACGACAAGGTGTACGCCTTCGACGCCGACAGCGCGTCCGCGTCCCCGTTGTGGATGAGGGATTTCACCAACCCGCCGTCGGTGACCCCGGTTCCGATCACCGATATTGTGTCGGCGAATCTCAACGTCGTCGGCAACGTGGGCATCCAGAGCACTCCGGTAATCGACCGGGCCGCCGGCACCATTTATCTGCTGGCGCGGACGAAGGAGAGCGGCGCCTACGTCCAGCGGTTGCACGCGCTCGACATTGCGACCGGGACGGCGCGTCCCGGCAGCCCTGTCGCGATTTCGGGCTCGGTCCCGGGCACCGCGCCGGACTCCACTCCGGGCGCGACCGGAAGGTTCATCAGCTTCAACCCGAAGATGCAGTCGCAGCGCGCCGGACTCGCGCTCTCGAACGGCGTCGTGCTCGTGTCGTGGGCCTCGCACGAAGACGCCCTCCCGTACCACGGCTGGATCATGGGATTTGACTCGGCGACCCTCGCGCGGGTTGCGATCTTCGCCGTGACCCCGGACGCGTACGCCGGCGGCATCTGGCAAGGCGGGCGCGCGCCGACACTCGACGCGGCAGGGAACGCCTACTTTTCCACCGGCAACGGCACGTGGGACGGCACGCGCAATTTCGGCAACTCGCTCCTGAAGTTCAGTGTGAGCCGGAGCGGGCTGTCGCTCCTCGACTATTTCACGCCGGGCAACCAGGCGGACCTCAACGTCAGGGATGACGACCTGAGCGGGTCGGGATTCACGCTCCTGCCCGGCACCAACCTCCTGCTCGGCGGCGGCAAGGAGGGGGTCCTTTACCTCCTGGACGCGAACCGTCTCGGAGGTTTCGCCCCTAACGACACCCAGATCGTCCAGAAACTGGCCGACAGCAATGGCCATGTCATGGGAGGGCCCGT
>JANOJK010000769.1:0-3031 GCA_031408165.1 Acidobacteriota bacterium
CCAGCGTGAGGAGCGTGGTTGCAGTGATCCCCTTGGACTTCCACAGGAGACGGAGGGCATGCCGCAATTCCGTTGACATCATCGTTGAAGGCTCGGATTCCTTGGACGAAGTATCGCGGAAGGGTGTTTCAGGAAACGCACATCATACGCGCGGGATGCGCGGTGGAGGGTGGCGGCGGCCGCGAGACGAGTGATGACCGGCCGCGATGTTTCGGATGCCGGGAGTCTCTCGCCGGACGGGAGGTTCATCGCGCTCCAACGAAAGCGCAACTTGGCGATTCGGGAACTGTCGACCGGCCGCGTGCGCGAGCGGCCGACGGATGCGGTTGACGTGCGCTACGATGGCATGCCCGGAGTCTTCAACCATGATCACGCGCGTTCTCGCCGCTCTGGCCCTGACCGTCTCAATGGTGCTGCTGTCCCTGGCTCATGCGGTTCACCAAGGGGCGCAACAAGGCGATCAGTTCCTCGATGGGATCGGCGAGACCGGCCTGATTGCGCGTTACGTACTCAACGGCAACGCGGAGGATTCGTCGAGAAACCAGTTTCATGCCGCGCTCCGCGGAAACGGGGGCACCTTCGTCGAGGACGCGCCGCCGCGGCGGGTGCTGCTGCTGACAGGCGACGGCAGCCACCTCGAGCTTCCCGGCGACGCGCTGGCCGGAGAAGACGCCATCAGCGTGACGGCCTGGCTGTTCCTGCCGACGGGCGCCTCCGGGCACGTCTTCGACTTCGGCCAGAGCGCGTCCACGAGACTGTTCGCCGAGGCGACACGTGCGGGATTCCGCGCAGCAATCGCCGAAGGCGGCGTGGTGCGCGGAGAGACAACGCCCAGGCCCGTCCTCGAGAACCAGTGGATGCACGTCGCGGTGGTTCTCGATCCGGCGAGCCGCCTCTTTACGACGTACGTCGATGGCGCGAGGGCTGCTCAGGCGACCGGCGTGTCCGTCAATGCGACGCAGATCGTCAGCCGGACGTCCGGCGCACCCAATCGTCTGTTCCTCGGCCGCTCGCAGGTGGACGGTGAGCCGACGCTGCACGGCCGCCTGCGCGACGTCCGGATCTATCGCATTGCGCTCACCGATCAGCAGGTGAGCGTGATCCGCACCAACGGCCTGCCGGGCCCCCAGACCACCGGGCGCCGCGGCGCGCCCCCTCCGGTCATCTCGACTGACGCGATTCCGAGAGAATCTCCCTGGCGTCCCGGCTGTCGCACGTTCCCGACATCACGATCGAAACCCACGTCGGCATGGGGCCGCGACTGCCCGCGACGATCCCGGCCGTGTACCGCGGAGTGCCTGCTCCGCCCACCGTTGAGAGTTCTGCCGTACGGGTCATCTGGCCGTCACCCGCCGACAACAGCCTCGTCAGGGCGCCCGGTTCGTACACGATCACCGGCAAGGTGCCGGGGACGAGGTTCGAGCCGAAGGCGACGGTGATCGTCAAGGTGCCGGTCGGGACGATCACGCCGCCGAGCCGCCTCGCGGAAGCCTTTCCCCTCAGCCAGGTCGTGCTCGAGCGCGATACGCAGGGCAGGGACACGGCGTTCATCAAAAACCGGGACAAATTCATCCGCGGTCTTGCAGCGAGCAATCCCGACAACTTCCTCTACAACTTCAGGGACGCGTTCGGCCAGCCTCAGCCCCGGGGCACGCAGCCGCTCGAAGGGTGGGACAACCAGACCACACGGCTGCGCGGCCACGCCAGCGGACACTACCTGACGGCGATCGCCCAGGCTTACGCGAGCACGACGTACGACGAAACGCTGCGGGCCAACTTCCTCGGGAAGATGAATTACCTCATCGACACGCTGTACGACCTCTCGCGCAAGTCGGGGAGGCCCGCGGAGCGGGGCGGCCCGTCCGTCTCCGATCCGACAGCCGTCCCGCCAGGCCCGGGCCGCAAGGGATACGACTCCAACCTGCGCGCCGGTGCGATCCGCACCGACTACTGGAGCTGGGGCGCGGGGTTCATCAGCGGCTACCCGCCGGACCAGTTCATCATGCTCGAGAAAGGGGCCACCTACGGCAGCCAGGACACCCAGATCTGGGCGCCGTACTACACCCTGCACAAGATCCTCGCGGGGCTGCTCGACAGCTACGAGGTGGCGGGCAACAAGAAAGCGCTGGATGTCGCGCGCGGGATGGGCACCTGGACGTATACGCGATTGAAGGCGCTGCCGCCGGAGATGCGCACCAGGATGTGGGGGACCTACATCGCCGGCGAGTACGGCGGCATGAACGAGGTCATGGCGCGCCTGTTCCGTCTGACGGGGGACAAGCAGTTCGTGGAGTGCGCGAAGCTGTTCGACAACACCAACTTCTTCTACGGCAACGCCACCCGCGATCACGGCCTGGCCAGGAACGTCGACACGATCCGCGGACGGCACGCCAATCAGCACATCCCGCAGATCACCGGCGCGCTCGAGACTTTCCGCAATACCAGGGAACTGCCGTATTACCTGATCGCCTCGAACTTCTGGGAGATGGTGAATCAGAGCTACATGTACAGCATCGGAGGCGTGGCCGGCGCCCGCCTCCCGAACAACGCCGAGTGCTTCACCGCCCAGCCGAACACGCTCTGGGAAAACGGGTTCGCCAACGGCGGACAGAACGAGACGTGCGCGACCTACAACCTGCTCAAACTGGACAGGCAGCTCTTCATGTACGACCAGACCGCCAAGTACATGGATCACTACGAGCAGGCGCTCTACAACCACATCCTCGCCTCCGTCGCCGAGGACGATCCGGGCAACACCTATCACGTCCCGCTCAACCCCGGCGCGCAGAAACGGTTCGGCAATGCGAGGCCGAACGGGTTCACCTGCTGCAACGGCACCGCGCTCGAGAGCAACACGAAGCTCCAGGACTCGATCTACTTCAGGAGCGCCGACAACCGGGCGCTCTACGTCAACCTCTTCGTCCCGTCGACGCTCAACTGGAGCGATCGGAAGGTGCCGACGCCGATGAACAAGCCGCCCGCATACACGGTTCCGCCGTTCACCGCGATGGCGGAGACGCCACCGAAGAAG
>JANOJK010000772.1:0-3000 GCA_031408165.1 Acidobacteriota bacterium
GGAGTGCCATCGGCCTGGACCGCGACGAAGTCAACCGTCAGGCCGGGCGCGCGTTCGCCGGCGAGGCTGGACTGACGTGCCGACACGCGGCCGGCCGAACTCGCGGCGAGTGCCGCCAGTAATACGGCAACGCACGCGCGAGCGGGCAGCGACATCAGCGGGCCCCGATGAGAAAGCAACGCCGAAAAAGAAAGGCCGGTGGAGCCTCGACAGGCTCCACCGGCCGGGTTGAGCAGCCCGCCGCGTAGTCGGACGGGCCTCACAACGCAATTACCAGGTGAACCGGAACATCAGCTGCCCGATGCGGCCGCCCGGATCGTAGGTATTGCTCGCGTCCGTGTAGGCGGTCGTCGTCCTGAAGATCGTCGCCGCGGTGCCTGCCTCCGTGTTCGTGCCGGCCACGCCGGCAGGGTTGAAGTTCGGCCTGGCCATCACGTTCAGCAGGTCGAAACGCACCTCGATGTTCCTCGCGCCGCCGATGTCGAAGCGTTTGATCGCGCCGATGTCGAAGCGCTTGAACCAGGGGGCGAGCACGAAGACGCTGCGCGGCGCACAGTCACCGTTCCTGACCTGAATGCAGCTGGCCGAGTTCGCCGGCGCGAGGTATTTGCCGGTGGGCGCGCCGAGGCTGGCGGAATACCCGTCGAGTGTCGTGGAGCTCGTGCTGAACGCCCGCCGGGTGTTGAGGATGACGTCTTCCGGCAGCAGCCACACCTCGTTGACGCCCGTCGTGGCATTGGGCCGCACGTAGTACTTGTACATGTCCTGCAGCTCGGACTTGGACATGCCGACGAGACGCACGTTGCCCAGGTCCTGCATGACAGTCTGGAGGCGGCCGACGGCGCTGAAGCTCCAGCCGCCGATCACGCCGTTGACCAGATGGTTGACGTTGCCGCCGTAGCGCTGGCCGCGTCCGAACGGAAGCGTCCAGTCGCCCTGCATCTTGATCGCGTGACGCACGTTCCCCGCCGTCACCATCGAGCGGCCGAAGCTGAAGCCGTCGAACGCCGATCCACCCTCCGCGAACGCGTACTGATAGTTGACGTTCGCCGACAGCCCCCGCGAGAGACGGCGACGCAGCTCGAGCTGCATCGCATGGTAGTCGCTGAACGCGCCGCTGTCGGTCACGTTCACCGAGCTCGCATCGGGGTTGAGGACGAAGAAGTTCCGCGCATAGCCGAGCGCCCGGGCCTGGTTCCGCCGCGTCAGGTTGTTGTCGAGGTCGAAGGCGGACGCGTTCGGGTTCGGATTCGCCGCCGCCAGCCGGGCGGCGAGGGCCGAGTTCGCCCACGTGGTGGACGCGCTGCCGTAGGCAGCCGGGTTGTTGAAGTCCGCGCTGCCATTCAGGTACGCCAGGTAAATCGGCAACGGGCTCGTGCCCGTGCCCGACCCGAAGTAGGCAAAGGACCCGAGCCGGCTCCCACCGGCGGCGTTGTTGGCCGTGAGATTCCCCATGGCGAGCTTGAACTCGTTGAGGAAGCCGTTCGCGATGAGCTGATCGCCCCTGATGACGTTGTTGCTGTTACCGTTGTAGTTGATCGCGGACCACTGATTGTCGCCGCGGTTGCCGACGTAGCGGATCTCGACCGCCATGTCCCTCGAGATGGAACGGGCGAAACCGACCGTCCAGTTCCGCACCCTGGCGATCTGGATGTCCGGCGAGAAGGCGTCGAGCCGGTCGGCGCGGTTCGCGCCGACCGGAATCGGGTACGTCGGGTCCGGGTTGAACGTCTGCGGTATGAGACGGCTGGTCTGCGAGAGCAGCACCGGCCATGACTCTCCCGGACCGACCAGACCCGTATTGGCCGTGCGGTTGAGGGAGATGGTACCGCCGCGGTTGTTGCCGTAGAGGGTGGTGAAGACCGTCAGCCCCTGGCGCTCGTACGCCTCGGAATATCCGGCACGAACCGTCGCCTGGTTCGGATCGCCAAGGATCGCGCGACCGATCCCGGACTGCACATCGGGCCGCCAGGCGATGCTTGCCGACGGCGCGAAGTTGTTCATGTCGGTGTTGTAGCCGTTGGTGCCCTTGGTCAGTTGGATGAACTCCGGCACGGCACCGCCGGACGCCTTCGGGTTGTTGAAGTTGCACTTGCTGTAAAGGCCGCCGTCTCCAGGCCCGGACAAGCCGCAGATGCTCGGCATCGTCACCGCCGACATGACGTTGCTCGCCGGCGCGAACGGCGTCTGGACGTCGTAGCGGATGCCGCCGGTCAACGTGAGGTTCGGTTTCAGCTTCCACGAATCCTGGACGAAGGCGCCGTAGACCCTGATCCCGCCCGACAGCGTGCTCGGTGCGAGCTCGATGTACTTACCCGACGCGTCGAGGACGGCCTGGCTGCGAATCTCCGCGACACGGCCGGTGAGCACGGCATATGTCCTTCGCGCGGCCGTCAGCTGGTCGGCCGATGCGCCGGGGAAGTTGGCGGTCGTGAACATGAAGTTCGCCGGATCGAAATTCGTATCGAAATTCAGCCGGATGTCCCGCACGATCTGCTGGCCCGAGGAATCGGCGTTCGAGATCAGCAGGTTGCCACCCGTGGTAATCGTATGCGAGCGCTTCTGCCACGTCAGCGTTTCGTCGATACTGTAGGTGGGCGCCGCGCGCCAGCTCGGCGTGTTGGACGTGAACCAGTCGGTGGTGTCGGTCGGGGTCACGATCGCGAAGCCGCCCGAGTCCGCGAAGGACGAGGGATCGTTGCGCGACGCGATGGCCGACCCGTAACCGAAGTTGGACCCGCCGCCATAGAAGGCCGTCATCCCGCCGCGCAGCTCGTTGACGAGGTTCGTCGACAGGACCGATCGCATCGACATCGACACCAGCGGCCGCTTCGAGACGAAGTCGCGCTGATTCGGTGCCCCCGGGAACCGCGGGTCGGCGTTGTTCAGGTAGTCCGGCGTGCGCTTCGCGGTAATCGACGACCACGACCCGTTCAGCCGGTGATTGTCCGTGAGGTTGTAGTCGAGGCGGACCGTCGGCTGGTGCTCGAACAGCGTGGC
>JANOJK010000811.1:0-3907 GCA_031408165.1 Acidobacteriota bacterium
CCCGCCGCGACGGAGCTCGAAACCGTGGTGCTCGGCTGGATCCGCCAGATGGTCGCCCTGCCCGCGACCTTCACGGGGGTCGTGTACGACACGGCGTCGATCGGGATCCTGCACGCGCTCGCCGCCGCCGCGAGAGAGAACGGCGGGGTCGAGGTGCGCGCGCGCGGAGTTGCCGGGCGCACCGACGTGCCGGTCCAGCGCGTGTACGCCTCCGATCAGGCCCACAGCTCGATCGAGAAGGCGATGGTGGTGCTCGGCCTCGGCGAAGCCAACGTCGTCCGGATTGCAAGCGACCCGGCGTTCCGCCTCGACGTTGCGGCGCTTCGCAGTGCGATCCAGGAAGATCTCCGGGCGGGCTTCCGTCCGCTGGCCGTGATCGCCACGGTCGGGACGACATCGACGGCGAGCGTGGATCCCGTCGGCGAGATCGCCGCCGTCTGCCGCGAGCACGGCGTGTGGCTGCATGTGGACGCCGCCTACGGGGGCGCACTCGCGCTCCTGCCCGAGGGACGGTGGGCGATGGCGGGCGCGGAGCTCGCCGACTCGGTGATCGTCAATCCACACAAGTGGATGTTCGTCCCGCTGGACTTCAGCGTCCTCTTCGTGCGGCGTCCCGAGATCCTGCGGGCCGTGTTCGCGCTCACGCCCGAGTATCTGCGCGGAGACGCCGGCGGCGGCGACGTGGACTACATGGACTACGGCCTTCAGCTCGGCCGGCGTTTCCGGGCGCTCAAGGCGTGGATGGTGTTCAGCGCGTTCGGACAGGAAGGCATCGCGTCGCGCATCCGCGAGCACTGCCGTCTCGCGCGGCAGTGGGCGCGGTGGGTCGAGGCCGACGACCGGTTCGTGCTCGCCGCGCCCGTCCTGATGGGAGTCGTCTGTTTCCGTTTTGCGCCGGCCGGACTCGACGGGGTCGCCTGCGACCGTGTGAACCAGGCGATCGTCGAAACGATCAACGCATCAGGCCTGGCCTACCTGACCCACACCGAAGTGGGCGGACGCCTCGTCATGCGAGTTGGCATCGGGAACATCCTCACGACCGAACAGCAGCTCGAGGAGGTGTGGGCCGCGATCGTGGCCGCTGCCGCGCGGCTCGAGTAGTTGGCATTACCGTGCGGGCGTGGACCCTCAACTGCCTGCCGACAGCTCACGGACCTGGGACGACGATCCGCCGGCAACACGAAGTCACAAAGGCACAAAAGAACAGCAGATAGTTTCTCTGCCTTCGTGTCTTGGTGCCTTGGTGCCTTGCTGAATGCGCCGTCTGGATGACGTCAGTACGCTACACTCCGGCCCGAAGCCCAAGGAGGCGTTCATGTCGGCAATCAAGCGAAGTGTGGCTCTGACCATCCTGGCGTGTGGACTCTCATTCACTCCGGCGTACGCGCAGCCGCTGACGCAGCAGGAACGGGAGACGCTGGTGAAACACCTGGACCAGACGCGGCAGGCGTTCCTCGCGTCGATTGCGGGGGTCTCTGACGCGCAGTGGACGTTCAAGGCGGCGCCGGATCGGTGGTCGATCGCGGAAGTGGCCGAGCACATCGCGGTCAGCGAGACCACCATCCGTCAGCTCGTCACCGACCAGATCCTGAAGGGCCCCGCGGTGCCGCGCAATCCAAGTCCCACGTCCGACGAGACGCTGCTCGCGGGACTGCTGGATCGCACGAACAAGTTTCAGGCGCCCGAGATGCTCAAGCCGACCAACCGCTGGGCGACACGCGACGCCCTCGCGAAGGATTTCGAGGCCGCGCGCGAAAAGACGGCGGCGTACGTAAAGACCACGACCGACGACCTGCGCGGACACGCCGGGCCGCACCCGGTGTTCAAGATGCTCGACGGGTACCAATGGGTGCTGCTGCTGTCCGGGCACTCGGCGCGCCACACGGCGCAGATCGAGGAAGTGAAGACGAGTCCCGGGTATCCCGCAAAGTAGGGCGGGCCTGAACTAGACAATATGGAATGACCGGCTCGCTATCGTAACGTCGTAGTGCTGTCGCACTCGACAAGGTGGTTTGTGCCACCGTGATCGCGGGTTAACGCCTCGCGGCGCCAGAGCCGCAGACGAAAGGAGCCGGTCGTGAAACAGGTTACTACGTACGTGGGGGTGGACGCGCATAAGAAGGATCTCTTTGTCGCGATGCTGGTTGGCGACGGCCCGACGCCGGTCACGTGGACGGTGCTGAACGAGCCGAATGCGGTGAAGCGCCTGGTTCGGAAGCTCGAGCGCGACGCGCCAGGGCCGGTGCGCATGTGTTACGAGGCCGGGCCGTGCGGCTACGCGTTGCAACGGCAGGTAACCACGCCGCGGGTGAGTTGTCAGGTGATCGCGCCGGCGCTCATTCCCCGGAAGCCTGGCGACCGGATTAAGACCAATCGCCGCGATGCACGGAAGTTGGCGGAGCTATTTCGGGCGGGCCTGCTGACCGAAGTGCGGCCGCCAACGCCCGAGGACGAAGCCGTCCGCGATCTGTGCCGCGCACGCGATGATGCGCGCGAAGACCTGCAGCGGAGTCGCCATCGGCTGGGCAAGCTGCTTCTGCGGCGGGGGTTGCATTACAGCGGGGGCCGCAACTGGACGAAGGGACACCGGCGGTGGATCGCTGGCCTCGAGTGGACCCAGCCCGCCGAGCGCGTGGTGGTCGACGATTATCTCTTGGCAATCGATCATCTCGAGGCCCGGCTCATCGAACTCGATGCCCGGCTGGTCGAGGTGGCGGACACGGAGCCGTATCGTGCACACGTCGGGTGGTTGCGGTGCTTTCGTGGAATTGACACGTTGACCGCCATCCTGATCCTGGCCGAGCTCCATGATTTTCGGCGGTTTCCGTCGCCGCGCGCGTTGATGGCCTACCTGGGTCTCGTGCCCGGCGAGGACTCCACCGGCGAGAAGCATCGGCGCGGCCGGATCACGCGGACCGGGAACGCGCTGGTCCGACGGCTGCTCGTGGAAATGGCGTGGCACTATCAACATCGGCCGAGCATCGGCGTCGGACTGACGCGGCGACGCAAAGGACAACCGGGACGGGTCATCGCGATTGCGGACAAGGCGCAGCAGCGACTCTGTCGGCGCTTCCGACGCCTGGTGGAACAACATAAACCAGCGCCCAAGGTGGCCGTGGCAATCGCGCGTGAGCTGGCCGGCTTTCTCTGGGCGGCACTCCAACCGGCATCGGTCCCGGCGAGTTAACGGCACGACTGTAAGAAGAGCGAATAATGAGTCGATGATGCGGGTCAGTAACGGACCGCGAAGACGGCGGATGATCAGAGGCACGATTGCGAGGATCGGCGGTAAGACTATGCGATACGGACAGCGGTCCCAACTCGCGACTCTAGACTGCACGTCCTCCCGACGAAGCACTGTCATGTGTGCTCTGCTGCGGGCGACCGCGGTAACCACCGTATATCAGCGTGACTCGTCGTCGAAGCGCCCTCGATCGTCCGTCGTCTTCGCGGTCCGCGGACTGAGCCGCATCCGAGATACCACGTGGCGAACACGGCATCCAGGGCTTCGCGCCCTGCGGGCGGCGCCTGCGGCGCCCCTGGACACCGCGCTCACCACGTGGGCAGAGGCGCTTATGCCAACAAGCTGACGCTTGCTGGCTATCGCCAAGCCTCCATCGAAACATCGGGGCTTGACAAAGGGTCATTCCATATCAGTCTTCAGGATGTGGAGGTGTTCGTTGCAGGACGACGTCAGGGCGGCCGACGTCCATCAGCGGAGCCTCGAGCTGGGACCGTGGGCGGAAGCCTACGTGCCAATGGCGCAGTCGCATGTGACCGGAGCGGAGATGGCGGTGCGAACACAGGGTGATCCGATCGCGCGACTGCCGGCTATCCGGGAGGCCGCATTTCGGGCGGCGTCCGTGAACACAAGTAGTTGGGCGGACATGAGTCACGCGCGCAGCGG
>JANOJK010000852.1:0-8200 GCA_031408165.1 Acidobacteriota bacterium
GCCTTTCAGGCCGCGCGTCTCTCTCATCAGTAACCCGCTCGCTCCAGCACGCCCGACCTGAAGGTCGGGCCAACTGGTGCCTCAGGCTCGCGCGTCTCTCTCTCATCAGCAACCCGCTCGCTCCAGCACGCCCGACCTGAAGGCCGGGCTTACTGGTCCCCTCTACAGCACCTCGGGGGCGAGCGAGATGATCTTCATGAACTTCCGCTCGCGCAGCTCGCGCGCGACCGGACCGAACACGCGCGTGCCAATCGGCTCGTTCTGATCGTTCACCAGGACCGCGGCGTTGCGGTCGAACCGGATGTAGCTCCCGTCCTTCCGCCGCTGTTCCTTCACCGTCCGGACGATGACCGCCTTGACGACGCTCCCCTTCTTCACCGCCGACTCGGGGGTCGCTTCCTTCACCGACGCGGTGACGATGTCGCCGAGCCGCGCGTAACGGCCCGTCGACCCGCCGATCGGGTTGATGACGGCGATTTTTCTGGCGCCGGAGTTGTCGGCGACGTCAAGAATCGATCGCATTTGAATCATGGGTGCTCTCCAGAAACGCTGAAGGCTGAATGGCGAATGCTGAACGGACCTTGCTCATTCAGCGTTCAGCATTCGAACTTCAGCATTTCACTAGATCTCCTTCGCCTTTTCCACGATCGAGGTGACCACCCAGCGCTTGCGGGCGCTCAGCGGGCGGGTCTCGGCGATCGAGACCTTGTCGCCGACCTTCGCTTCGTTCTTCTCGTCATGCGCGAGGAAGGTCGAGGTCCGCTTCGACGTCTTGCCGTAGAGCGGATCCCGGATCTGGCGCTCGATGGCGACCTTCACCGTCTTGTCCATCTTGTCGCTGACGACAACGCCAGTGACCTGTGCCTTGGTGGCCATCGCTTACACCGACTCCTTCTCGCGCAGCGCCGTCTTCACGCGCGCCCGGTCGCGGCGCAGCGACTTCAGCTTCTGGGCCGCCTCGAGTTGCCCCATCGACTTCTGGATCCGCAGGCGGAACATCTGGTCGTCGAAGTCCTTCTCGCGCTGTTTCAGCTCGTCCGTCCCGAGATCGCGACATTCTCCGATCTTCATGACGCCCGCTCCTCCGCGAACCGCGTCGCGAACCGCGTCTTGATGGGCAGCTTCGCCGCGGCGAGGCGCATCGCCTCCTTCGCCTCGGTCTCGGTCACCCCTTCCATCTCGAAGAGGATCCGGCCCGGCCGCACGACGCACACCCACTCTTCGGGCGCGCCCTTGCCCTTGCCCATCCGCGTTTCCTGCGGCTTCTTGGTGATCGGCTTGTCCGGGAACACGCGCACCCAGATCTTGCCGCCGCGCTTGATGAACCGTGTCATCGCGACGCGCGCGGCCTCGATCTGGCGGGCCGTCATCCAGCAGGGCTCCAGGGCCTTCAGGCCGTAGTTGCCGAACGACACGTCCGACCCCCGCCAGGCCTTCCCCGCCATCCGGCCGCGCTGCTGCTTCCGGTACTTGACCTTCTTCGGCATCAACATATTGGTAATCCTTGCAATGCTGAATGGTGAATGGCGAATGCATTCAGCATTTACGGCCGGCCTCCTGGTGCACGCCGCGGGGCGCGATAGTCTTCTTCGCGGCCGATGCGCGGCGTCAGCCGCTCGCCCTTGTAGAGCCACACCTTGACGCCGATGCAGCCGTAGGTCGTGAACGCCTGCGCGAAGCCGTAGTCGATGTCGGCGCGCAGCGTCTGCAGCGGCAGCTGGCCGTGGAGATACCACTCGGAGCGGGCGATCTCGGCGCCGTTGAGGCGCCCGGACACGCGGACCTTGATGCCGCGCGCGCCGAAGCGGAGCGCGGACTCCACCGCCTTCCGCATCGCGCGCCGGAACGCCACGCGCTTCTCGAGCTGCATCGCCACCGACTCGCCGATGAGCTGCGCGTCCAGCTCCGGCTTCTGGATCTCCTGGATGTTGATGAAGACCTCGCGGTTGGTCTTCTTCTGGATCTCGGTCTTCAGCTTGTCGACTTCGGTCCCCTTGCGCCCGATGATGATTCCGGGGCGCGAGGTGTAGATGTCGATCTTCAGCTTGTTCGCAGCGCGCTCGATCTCGATCTTCGAGACGCCGGCGTGCATGAAGCGCGTCTTGAGCGTGTCACGCAGCTTGATGTCTTCATGCAGCAGCTTGGCGTAGTCCTTGTCGGCGTACCAGCGCGACCGCCAGGTCTTGTTGAAGCCGAGCCGGAATCCGATCGGGTGGACCTTCTGTCCCATTACGCCTTCGCCTCTTTTTTCTGTGCCGGCTTGCCGGTGGTCTTCTTCCTCGCGCCGGCGGCTTTCGCCTTCGGTTTGGCGCCCGCGCGCCGCGGGCGCGGCGTCTCGGCGCCGGCCGGCGCGGCCGTGATCCTGCCCGGCCGCTCGGCGACGCGCACCGTCAGGTGCGCCGTGCGCTTCACGACGCGGAACGCGCGTCCCATCGGGGCGGGGCGGATCCGCTTCTGCGAGGGGCCCTGGTCGGCGAAGCACGCGGCCACGAACAGGCGGTCGACGTCGCCGCCGAACCCGTCCTTGGTCTGCGCGTTCGCGATGGCCGACCGCAGCACCTTCTCGATGTCGCGCGCGACCCCCTTGCGGGCGAAGCGCAGCGTCGCGAGCGCGTGGTTCACGTCCCGGCCCCGGATCAGATCCAGCACGAGGCCGGCCTTCTGCGCCGAGGTCCGGATGTACTTGGCCGTGGCGTGCGCTTCGACCATTACGCCCCTGCCTTGGCGGCCGCCGGCGGCGCCACGGTCGCGGCCTTGTCAGCCTTCGTCGTGTGGCCCTTGAAGAGCCGCGTCGGCGCGAACTCGCCGAGCTTGTGCCCGACCATGTTCTCGGTCACGTACACCGGGATGAACTTCCGCCCGTTGTGCACCGCGATCGTGTGTCCGACCATCTCCGGGATGACCGTCGATCGGCGCGACCAGGTCTTGATGACCTTCTTGTCGCCGCCGCGGTTCATGACCTCGATCTTCTCGAGAAGGGGCACGTCCACGAACGGACCTTTTTTCAGTGATCTCGACATATGTTTCTGTCTCTCGAAATGCTGAATGTTGAATGCTGAATGGATGATTCAGCCTTCAGCATTCAGCATTCAACGTTTCTACTTGGTTCTCCGCGTGACGATGAACCGGTCGGTGCGCTTGTTGTTGCGCGTCTTGTAGCCCTTGGTCGGGATGCCCCACGGGGTGACCGGGTGCCGGCCGCCCGAGGTCTTGCCTTCACCGCCGCCGAGCGGGTGGTCGACCGGGTTCATCGCGACGCCGCGGACGTGCGGCCGCTGCCCGAGCCAGCGGCTCCGCCCCGCCTTCCCGATCGACACGTTCTCGTGGTCGAGATTGCCGACCTGGCCGATCGTCGCGAAGCACTCGACGTTGATCTTCCGGATCTCGCCCGACGGCATCTTCACCGACGCGTACTCGCCTTCCCTGGCCACCACCTGCACGCCGGATCCCGCGCTGCGCGCGATCTGGCCGCCGCGGCCGGGCCGGAGCTCCACGTTGTGCACCAGCGTGCCGAGCGGGATGTGCTTCAGCGGCAGCGAGTTGCCCGGCAGGATATCGACGTTGTCCCCCGCCACGATCACCGTTCCCACGGCGAGGCCGATCGGATGCAGGATGTAGCGCTTCTCGCCGTCGGCGTAGGTCAAGAGCGCAATGCGCGCCGAGCGGTTGGGGTCGTACTCGATCGTCGCGACCGTCGCCGGGATCCCGCGCTTGTCGCGCTTGAAGTCGATGACGCGGTAGTTCCGCTTGTGCCCGCCGCCGCGCCACCACGAGGTCAGCTCGCCATGGTTGTCGCGGCCGCCGGTCCTTTTGAGCGGCTGGACGAGCGGCCGGTGCGGCTCGGTCGAGGTGATCTCGTCGAACGTCTGGACCGTCTGGAACCGCCGCCCCGGAGAGGTCGGCTTGTATTTTCTGATCGGCATATTCGTGATCCTTGAAATGCTGAATGTTGAATGTCGAATGCTGAAGTTCACCTTCAGCATTCAGCATTCACAATTCCGCATTCCCCTAGGCTCCCTCCAGGAATTCGGGGATCTTCTCGCCCTCGCGAAGCTTCACGTAGGCCTTCTTCCAGTCGGATCGCTGGCCGACGAACCGCCCCTGCCGCTTCATCTTCCCGTGCGACACGGCCGTCCGCACCGACGCCACCTTGGCCCCGAACAGCTTCTCGACCGCGCGCTTCACCTCGATCTTCGTGGCGTGCGGCGCGACCTCGAACACCAGCGTGCCGGTCTCGCGCAGCTGCGTCGTCTTCTCGGTGATGAGCGGCCTGCGAATGACTTCTGTCTGTTTCATAGCGGGTCTCTTGAAATGCTGAATGCTGAATGTCGAATGCTGAATGTGTCCGTTCAGCATTCACCATTCAGCGTTCAGCATTTATCCGAGCGCCTCCTGCAGCTTCTCCAGGGCATCGCGAGTCGCGATGACATGGTCCGTGTCCATGATGTCGCGCGCGGTCACGCGGCTGCTCGGCACCAGCCGGATGCCCGCAATGTTGCGCGCCGTCAGCGTGAACGCCTCGTCGTGCTTGACGTCGATCACGAGCGCCTTGCCGGTGACCCCGAGCGTCCGGAACATCGCCGCGGTCGCCTTGGTCTTCCGGTCGGATCCCGCGTCGAGCTTGTCGACGACGAGCAGCGTGCCGTCGGCGAGCTTCTGCGCGAGCGCGGCACGCAGCGCCCCGAGCTTCACCTTGCGCGGCAGCGAGTACTCGTAGCTGCGCGGCATCGGGCCGAACACGGTGCCCCCCTTGCGCCACAGGGGGTTGCGGATCTCGCCGACGCGCGCCCGCCCGGTGCCCTTCTGCCGCCAGGGCTTCTTGCCCGAGCCGCTCACCGCCGCGCGGTTCTTGGTCGCGTGGGTGCCGCGGCGCTCCGCCGCGTTCTCCTGCACGACCGATTCCCAGATGAGATCGGTCTTCACCCGGCCGCCGAAGATCTCGTCCTTCAGGTCCAGCGCGCCGACGGTCTCTTTGTTCGAATTGACGATGTCAATCTTCATATCAGCTGCTTACTTCTTGCCCGGCTTCTTGGCGACCGGCTTCTTCGCGATGGTCACCTTCCCGGCCTTCTCGGCCTGGACGACCGGCTCCTTCTTCGCCGCGGTCGCCTTGCGCACGATCAGGTAGGTGCCCGGGGCCCCCGGCACGGCGCCGCGGAGAATCATCACGTGGTCGCCGCCGTCGACCTGGACGATCTTCAGGTTGCGGACCGTCACCCGGTCGCCGCCCATCCGTCCCGCGGCGCGCATGCCCTTGATGACGCGCGAGGGGAACGACGAGGCGCCGATCGAGCCGGGCGCGCGGTGGAACATCGACCCGTGGGTGGCGGCGCCGCCGGCGAAGTTGTGCCGCTTCATGACGCCCTGGAAGCCCTTGCCGCGGCTGATGCCGATGACATCGACGCGCTCGCCGTCGGTGAACACCCCGCTCGCCAGCACCTGGTCGCCCGCCTTGAGCGGCGCGTCTTCGCCCTTGCCCGGCGCCACCTTGACTTCGCGGCGCACGCGCGTCGGGGGGACGTTGCCCGCCTTCTTGTAGTGCCCGCCGAGCGCCTTGTTGACGCGCGCCGGCTTCTCTTCGACGAACCCGAGCTGCACGGCCTCGTAGCCGTCGGTCTGCGCGCCCTTCGCCTGCAGCACCACGCACGGGCCCGCCTTGATGAGGGTCGCCGGCGTGACGCTGCCGTCCGGCGCGAACACCTGCGTCATTCCCAGTTTTCTTGCGATGATGCCAGTAATCATAAGAGCCTATTCGTTCTCGGGGTTCTCAGGGTTCTCGGGGTTCTCAGGGTTCTCGGGGTTCTCCGGGTTCGAACCGTCAGAACCTCGAGAACCGTGAGAACCTCGAGAACCTCGTTACTTGTGTTCTTTCCCGAACGCCTTGATCTCGACGTCCACGCCGGCCGGCAGATCCAGCTTCATCAGCGCGTCCACCGTCTGCGGGGTCGGCTCGAAGATGTCGATCAGCCGCTTGTGGGTCCGGAGCTCGAACTGCTCACGCGACTTCTTGTCCACGTGGGGCGAGCGGAGCACCGTCCACTTGTTCTTCTCGGTCGGCAGTGGAATCGGGCCCGCGAGGCGCGCGCCGGTGCGCCGCGCCGTGTCCACGATCTCCGTCGTCGACTGGTCCAGCACCCGGCTGTCGTAGGCCTTGAGGCGGATGCGGATCTTGTCGCTGAATGGTGATGCCATGTATCTCGGTCCTCGAAACGCTGAACGCTGAATGCTGAACGTTGAATTCAACATTCAGCATTCAACATTCAGCATTCCCTTAAGTTTTCCCCTGCACCCGAGCGACCACTTCTTCACTGACGTGGTTCGGTGCCTGTTCGTATCGGTCGAAGTGCATGGAGTAGGTCGCGCGACCCTGCGTGCGCGATCGCAGATCCGTCGCGTAGCCGAACATCTCCGACAGCGGCACGCGCGCGTTGATGATCTGCGTGCCGCCGCGGTCCTCCTGCGACTGGATCTGGCCGCGGCGGCTCGAGAGGTTGCCCATGACGTCGCCCATGTGTTCCTTCGGCACGACGACCTCGACGCGCATGACGGGCTCGAGCAGCACCGGCTTCGCCTTCTTGGCCGCGTCCTGGAACGCCATGGAGCCGGCGATCTTGAACGCCATTTCGGACGAATCGACGTCGTGGTACGAACCGTCGTACAGCTCGATCCGGACGTCGTCCACCGGGTAACCCGCGAGGACGCCGCGCGTGAGCGCTTCCTTGATCCCCTCGTCGATCGGCTTGATGAACTCCTTCGGAATCGAACCCTGCGTGGTCTCGTTCTCGAAGATGTAGCCGGTGCCCGGCTCGCCGGGGAAGAGATGAATCTTGACGTGGCCGTACTGGCCGCGGCCGCCGGTCTGTTTGGCGTACTTCATCTCGCCATCGGCCGGACGGGTGAGCGTTTCCTTGTAGGCGACCTGCGGGCGGCCGACGCTCGCCTCGACGCCGAACTCGCGCTTCAGCCGGTCGACGATGATCTCGAGGTGCAGCTCGCCCATGCCGGCGATGACGACTTCGCCGGTGGCCGGATCCGTCTTCACGCGGAAGGTCGGATCTTCGTTCATCAGCTTGCCCAGCCCCTGGCCCAGCTTTTCCTGGTCCGCCTTGGTCTTCGGCTCGATCGCGAGCGAGATGACCGGCTCCGGGAAGCTCATCGACTCGAGCACGACGGGATGCTTCTCGTCGCAGATCGTGTCGCCGGTCGAGACCGTGCGGAGCCCGACCGCGGCGGCGATATCCCCCGCGTAGACTTCCTTGATCTCTTCGCGCTTGTTGGCGTGCATCTTGAGCAGGCGCCCGATGCGCTCGCTCTTCTGCTTGGTCGAGTTGTAGATCGTCGACCCGGCGGTCAGCACACCCGAATACACGCGAATGAAGGTCAGCTGGCCGACGAACGGGTCCGTCATGATCTTGAAGCCGAGCGCCGAGAACGGCGCGTCGTCAGCCGCCGGGCGCTCGATGATCGCCTCGGTTCCCTTGTCGGGGTCGAAGCCCTTGATCGCGGGCACGTCGATCGGCGACGGCAGGTAATCCACGATGGCGTCGAGCAGGAGCTGGACGCCCTTGTTCTTGAACGCCGAGCCGCAGATGACCGGCACGAAGGCGGGCTCCGCCTTCTCCCCTTCGGTGTGCACCGAGGAGTTCACGCGCTTGCGCAGCGCAGCCTTGATCTCGTCCTCGGTCACCTCTTCCCCGTGGAGGTACTTCTCGAGGATCTTGTCGTCGGCCTCGCTGACCTTTTCAATCAGCTGCTCGCGGAAATGCTTCGCGTCCTCGAGCATGCCCGCGGGAATCTCGCCGACGATGTAGTCGGCGCCCATCGTCTCGTCCTTGTAGGTCACCGACTTCATCCGGATGAGGTCGACGACGCCGAGGTACTTGTCCTCGCTGCCGATCGGCAGGTGAAGGGCGACGGGATTGCCCCCGAGCTTCGTGGTGATCTGCTCGAACGTGCGCTTGAAGTCCGCGCCGATGCGGTCCATCTTGTTCACGAAGCAGATGCGCGGCACGCGGTACTTGTCGGCCTGGCGCCACACGGTCTCGGACTGCGGCTCGACGCCGGCGACGGCGTCGAACACGGCAACCGCGCCGTCGAGGACGCGCAGCGAGCGTTCCACTTCCGCGGTGAAGTCGACGTGGCCCGGCGTGTCGATGATGTTGACGCGGTGCTCGCGCCAGAAGCAGGTCGTCGCGGCGGA
>JANOJK010000881.1:0-1569 GCA_031408165.1 Acidobacteriota bacterium
ACTGCGGCCACGTCCGCCACGTTCAAGCAGCCGGGCGAGTACGTGATCCGCGGCCAGGTCGACAACTTCGGTCGCGTCGACACCTCCGCGGGGAATCAGTGCTGCTGGACCAACGGCTACGTGAAGGTGACCGTCAAGTAGGCGAACGCATCGTTGATCCTCGAAGCCACTGTCCTCTCCGCCATCGCGTCCGCGGCGTCGTCTCCTTCGTACTCACCCTCAGCCTTCCGCAGGAGCCGCCTCTGCGCGTCGTAGCAACGCACCGAGACGCGTGTTGAGAAGTTCGAGAAGACGTTCCGGTGGTAGTTGATGACGACTGGCGCTGGTCCTTTCGGATCGATCTCCTTGGATTCGAGAGAGTTCTGCTTGTTGAACTGATAGACCGTTTCCGACCCGCTATTCCAGGATTCGCTGGCTTCAACAATCGATCCGTCCCGCACTTTGTAGGCGACGTCGATCGTCGACGAGCGGCCGTCGGGCCATCGGGTCACCTGACGGATGCAGCGGCCGCCAGCATCATAGGAGTTCTCGATGTGCCAGCGTGGTTCGTCGATGGTGCGCATCGCGCCGCGCGCGTCGTAGGTGTACGTGCGTGCGATCCCGCTGGATGTTCGCGTCGGATGGCCTTGTGCACGGAGCACAGACAGCAAGAACGAAGCCGGTCGCTGAGCCCTGATTGTCAACGGGATCCGAGGGCTCACTGGTCCCGCATTCACGATTCGCGTGAGCAGGCGACAGGGATGAAACCGTCGTCAAACGGGCTCCGGCGGCTCCTGAGCTGAAATCGAAGCGCTTCACGCATTCCCCATCAGCACGGCCGAAGAAAGCAGGTCCATGTGGTGCGTTCTACCTTGATCGTCGCCTTCTGCGTGATCGGCGCGTCACCGGGCATCGCTCAAACGCGCGCGACATCCCTTGAAGAGGTGCGGCGCCAGCTGGCCACCGGCGATTTCATCACCATCGTCCCGGCCGCTGGACAGCCGGTCGCCGGCCGGCTGATGCGCCTCGGCGATGTGGATCTCGACGTCCGACCCGCGATCAAAGGCACGCGACAGGCGAGCGGCCCGCCCGATGTCACCATTGCGCTCAATGCCATTCAGTCGCTCGAGCGGCCCCGCGATTCTGCCAGAAATGGCGCGGCTATCGGGGCCAGCATCGGCGCGGGGTTCGGCGGAGCCATGTTCGTCTATGCGACCGTCGTTGACCGCAACGAGATCGAGGAGTGGGCGGCCCCCTATGTGGGAGCCGCGGCCGTTTGCGCCGGGATTGGCGCGCTGATCGGCTGGGCGATCGATGCGGCGCATTCCAAACCGCACATCAGGTTCGACTTGTCTTCAGAGGGAAGAACAAAAGTGAGCCTGCAGCCTGTGTTTTCACGAGGTGGAGGAATCGCGCTCGCGGTGTCGTTGTCACGATAGCGAATCCTTCCCAGCCGCTTGATGCGACGACACGCACTGACGTCGCGCGCTCCTTTCGCGCGCGCTCAAGCTACGCCATGGATCCTCGAAGCCACTCTGCCAATCGCCCCGCGCAGGGCGGGAGCGGATCACACGCGAGCAGGTACAGGAC
>JANOJK010000905.1:0-1507 GCA_031408165.1 Acidobacteriota bacterium
CCACTGCGTCCGGCGGCGAGCCGGACTCCCCGCGGCACAACGAGATTCTGGCGTTCCTCGAGAACGAGTTCGGCCAGGCGGCGCTGCGCGGCGCCGACTACCGCGAGGCGGCGCGGCGCTTCGAAGCGGCCATCGAGCGCGACGCCCGGAACGCGCCGGCGCACCTGAGCCTCGGGGACGTCCGCTTCCAGGACGGGCAGCCGGCCGAGGCGATCGCCGTCTGGGAGCGCCTGGTCGAGGCGTCGCCCGGGCGCGCGTACCTGGCGTTCTCGCGGCTGGAGAACGCGTACGCCAGAGCGGGCGCACCCGAGCGGTATGCGGCGCTCTGCCAGACGTTGATTGCCGCGGACCCGCAGGACTGGCGCGCGCGCCTCGCGCTCGCGCGGCATCTCGCGTCACATGAGCGCCAGCAGGAGGCGCTCGAGTTTCTCTTCGAAGCGCTCGTACACCATCCGCACGCGCTGGCGCTGCACCAGACGATCTGGCAGATGCTCTCGGCGCTCCATCTCCCCCCGGCGCTCGTCGGCCGTTACGAGGAGCTGACGCGGGACGCCATCTTCTACCTCGATCCCCACGTCTGCTTCCGCTGTCGCTACCGCAGCACGGAGCTCCTCTGGCAGTGCCCGCACTGCCACGAGTGGAACACGTTCGTCGAAGACCGCATCGCCCCCGCCAAGGACGCCGCCGAAGCCTGACGCTCGACACAAGAGGAACACAGAGTCACAAAGGGCACAGAGACTCACAGAGAACCCTCTCGGCCACGGACGCCACGGACAGGCACGAAACGCCAGCACGCGGCTGTCAGCGCTCTTCGCGGGCCGCGCTTCGCGCGGCGGGACGTCACTGGTGTACGCGGATGCAAGCCGAGGGCGATCGTGACTTGGCTTGTATCCGCGTACGCCAGTGACGTCCGTCGGCCGGCCGGAGGCCGGCTCACCGCGAAGAGCGCTCACCAGCCGCCTCTGTGCGTCTCTGTGTCCTCTGTGCCTCTGTGTTTCTCTTTCTCCGCACCCCTGGCTCCTGTGTCGTACGTGACCGGCCGCCGCTATGAACCCGCGAGCAGCGAGCGGTAGATCTCAGCCACCTGTCGATCCGTCTCCGCGAAACCGCGATCCGTCCAGATCACGCGCGACGCGCGCTTGACCTTCTCTTCGATCGGCCACTGGGCCGCGATGCGCGCGCGGGCCTCCCGGTCCGGGAGGTGGTCGCGCGCCATCACGCGGCGCACCTGCTCTTCCGGATCGCACGCCGCCACGGCGACCTCGTCGAAATGGTGGTTGTGGCCGGTCTCGAAGACCAGGGGAATCTCGGCGATGCCGACACGCGTCCCGGGCGGGCGGTTGGCGAACCACTCCCTGATGCGGCGATAGACCTCGGGATGGATGATGGCTTCGAGCGCGGCGCGCGCCCTGGCGTCGCTGAACACGATGCGCCCGAGCGCGGAACGATCGAGCGCGCCGCCAGGCGCGAGAACGGCGCCGCCGAACCGCGCGCCGATGGCGGCCAA
>JANOJK010000936.1:0-7335 GCA_031408165.1 Acidobacteriota bacterium
CATCGACATCGGCACCAACTCGATCCACATGATCGTGGTGAGCGTCCGGCCCGACCTGTCCTTCGAAGTCATTGACAGGGAAAAGGAAATGGTTCGTCTGGGCGCCGGCGGCCTCGACGGCCGGAGCCTGACCCCGACCGCCAGAACGGCCGCGCTTCAGACGCTGGCCAAGTTCCGCCGGCTGGCCGATTCCCACAAGGTCGATCACATCGTGGCCGCCGCCACCTCGGCGATACGCGAAGCCGACAACGGTGGGGACTTCATCACCGCGGTCACGCACCGGACCGGCATCCAGATTCGAGTCATCTCAGGCACCGAGGAGGCGCGGCTCATTCATCTGGCGGCGGTGTACGGGGTTCACATGGGCGGCAGCCCTGCCGTCGTGATCGACATCGGCGGCGGCAGCGTCGAGGTCACGCTGGGCACCGCGTCGCACCTGAGCCACGCCCGCAGCTTCAAGCTCGGCGTCATCCGCCTGACGGAGCGTTTCGTCCGGACCGACCCGTTGGCCCCGCGCGACGAGCGGCGGCTCGTCAAACATATCAATCGTGAGATTGGCGGCTACCTCGCGACCGTCGCGACGCGCCCGTTCGATCGCGTCATCGGGACGTCCGGCACGATCCTGAGTCTGGGCGCGCTGGCGCTCAGTGAGGAGGGCGTCGTGCACGACGAGGCGCTGCGCAACCGCCGGGTCAGCGCCAAGGCCATCCATCGCGTGCGGAAGCGCCTCAGCGGCGCGGATCTTGAAGCGCGGCTGCACATGGACGCGCTCGATCCACGGCGTGCCGACATCGCCGTGGCCGGGTCGGTCCTTCTGGACACCGTCCTGCGCCGCCTCGGGGCCGACGACATCACGCTGTGCGACCTGGCGCTGCGCGAAGGGCTCGTGCTCGACTACATCCACCGCAACACGGCGGCGATCCGCAAGATCGAGCGGTACCCCGACGTTCGCCGGCGCAGCGTGGTGGAGCTCGGCGAGCGGTCTGGATACTCGGGCGGGCACGCCCGTCATGTGGCCCAGCTCGCGTTGTCCATCTTCGATCAGACGCGGGCGGTCCATAAGCTCGCGGATCGCGAGCGGGAGTGGCTGGAATACGGGGCGCTCCTGCACGACATCGGCGTGCACATCAGTTACGAGCGCCACCACCGGCATTCGTATTACCTGATCAAGAACGGCGAGCTGCGGGGCTTCGATCCACAGGAGATCGAGCTCATCGCCCTCCTGGCACGCTATCATCGCCAGGCCACGCCCAAGAAGACCCACGACGGGTTCGGCGATCTCAAGGGGACGCTGAGGCGGACGGTCCGGACACTGGCGGCCATGCTGAGGCTGGCCGAAGGGCTCGACCGCAGCCACGCGCAGATCGTAACCGCGCTCGACGTCGTCCCGCGGGGTCATGCCTATCTCGTCCGCCTCCGCACGGGCGGCGACGCGGAGCTCGAACTCTGGGCGGCGCGCCGCCACGGGGCGGAGCTCGAACGGGTGCTCCATCGGCCGCTGCGGTTCGACGTGTCGGGCCGTGTGACCCGCGTCGGGACGGGCAAGAAGAAGGAACGCGCATCAGATGCTGAACAACCTCACCACGCCGCACGAGTACCCCGGAAAGCTGTTCGTCGTGGAAGGCATCGACGGCTCCGGCAAAACGACGCAGCTCGCCCTGCTGGCAAAGTGGCTTAGCGCCGCCGGCCACCCGGTCTTCCAGACCGAGTGGAACTCCTCCGCGCTCGTCAAGGCGGCGACCAAGACCGGCAAGAAGAAGAACGCGCTGACGCCGATGACCTTCAGCCTGCTGCACGCGACCGACTTCGCGGACCGGCTGCTCTACCACATCATTCCCCCGCTCAAGGCCGGCATGATCGTCCTGGCGGATCGCTACATCTACACCGCGTTCGCGCGCGACGTGGCGCGCGGCGTCGATCGCCGCTGGGTGCGGGAGCTGTACAGTTTCGCGGTGAAGCCGGACCTCGCCGTCTACTTCAGGGTCCCCATCGACGTCTCGGTCGATCGGCTCATGGCCCGGCGCGTGAAGCTCAAGTTCTACGAAGCGGGCCTGGACATGGGCTGGAGCTCGAACGCGCTCGACAGCTTCAGGATCTTTCAAGGTAAAGTGCTCGACGAGTACGACCGCCTCGTCGACGAATTCGGTTTGAGCGTGGTGAACGCGGTGGGCAGCATCACCGACCAGCAGCGGGTGTTCCGGCGCCTGGTCTCCCAGCACCTGGAGATTGGACACAATGACGAGCGGATCGATGAATCTGCCTGACCCGTCGGGCGCCGACGAGGGCGGGAAGGCAGGCCAGTACTACAGCTACGGGATCCCGTACCTGTCCATCGGCAACTACCCCGGCAAGCTGATCGCGATCGAGGGTACCGACGGGGTCGGGCGTTCCACGCAGATCACGCTCCTCCGGGAATGGCTCGAGGTCCAGGGCTATGGCGTGATCGAGACGGGGTGGACGCGATCCGAGCTGATGTCCCCGACGATCGATCTCGCGAAGTCCAGCAACACGCTGAACAAGCTGACCTTCGTGCTTCTGTACGCGACCGACTTCGCGGATCGTCTCGAGAAGGAGATCATCCCCGCGCTGAAGGCCGGTTTCATCGTGCTCTCCGACCGCTACATCTTCACGGCGCTGGCGCGTGCGGGCGTCCGCGGCGTGGACCGCACGTGGGTGCGCAACCTCTACGGGTTCGGCATCGCGCCGCACCTCGTCTTCTACCTGCGCATCGACGAGAAGACGCTCATCCGCCGCGTGCTGCAGTCGCGCGGGATGGATTACTGGGAGTCGGGGATGGACATGAAGCTCGGGGACGACATCTACGAGAGCTTCCGCGCCTACCAGCGCGCCCTGTTGAAGGAGTACGGCTCGATGGCCGACGAGTTCAGCTTCCGCGTCCTCGACGCGCGCCGGAAGGTGGACGTCATCCAGGACGAGCTGAGGCGGCAGATCGCCGCGTTTCTCGCGGAGTCGGAAACCCTCTCGCCGGGCCCGGCTGCGGCACGGGCCGACTGAGCAGTTGCGCGCTTGTTACATGACGGAAACCGGACCGAAACCGCCGCCCGGTAACATCGGTGGCATGTCGTCCCGCGCCGCTGTCGAAGCCGAGCGTACAAACAGAGGTCTGACCCCGGAGGGTCAGGGCATGGGGTCTGACCCCCCCGCCCGGGCGGGCCGGTCGCTCGTCTCCGCCCTCAAGGGCCGGCCCGAGCCCCCGGCCACGGACCGTCCGGGCCGGCCGTGCAAGATCACGGTCAAGGAGCTGGCCTTCTACTACGGCGCGAAGCGCGCGCTGGAGAACATCTCGATCGACATCCCCTCGCACCTGGTCACGGCCTTCATCGGACCGTCGGGCTGCGGCAAGAGCACGTTTCTGCGGACCCTGAATCGGATGAACGACATCATTCCCGGGGTGCGCGTGGAGGGGGAGATCCGGATCGACGGCCAGGACATCTATCACGGCGGGATGGACGTGGTGGCGCTGCGGCGTCGCGTGGGGATGGTCTTCCAGCGATCGAACCCGTTCCCGAAGTCGATCTTCGATAACGTCGCGTACGGGCTCCGGATCAACGGCCTCGCGAAAAGCCGCGGGGAGCTGCAGCAGCGGGTCGAAGAGAGCCTCCACCAGGCGGCCATCTGGGACGAGGTCAAGGATCGCCTCCACGACTCCGCGCTGGCGCTCTCCGGCGGCCAGCAGCAGCGGCTCTGCATCGCGCGCGCGCTCGCCGTCAAGCCCGACGTGCTCCTGATGGACGAGCCCGCCTCGGCGCTCGATCCGATCGCCACCCAGCGCATCGAGGAGCTGATCTACCAGCTCAAGTCGCTGTATACGATCGTGATCGTGACCCACAACATGCAGCAGGCGGCGCGGGTCTCGGACCTGACGGCGTTTTTCTGGCTGGGCCGCCTGATCGAGGTGGGTGCGACCGATAAGATATTCACCAACCCGGATCAAAAACTGACGGAAGACTACGTGACGGGGCGATTTGGATGACGACTGTTCCACACTTCCAGGACGAGCTGGATCGGCTCAAGGCGCGGCTGCTCGAGATGGGGGGGCTCGCGGAAGACCGCGTCCGATCCGCCGTGAAAGCGCTCGTCGATCGCGACCTGGCGCTCGTCGAGCAGGTCCTCGGCGGAGACACCCCGATCAACCAGCTGCACATCGAAATCGACAGCCGCTGCGTCAAGCTCCTGGCGCTCCACCAGCCCATGGCGGTGGATCTCCGTTCGATCCTCTCGGCGGTCAAGATCAACACGGACCTGGAGCGGGTCGGCGATCTGGCGATCAACATCGCCGAGGCGGCCATCCGCTATCTGGGGCACGCGCCGGTGAAGGAGCTGATCGACATCCCGCGGATGGCGGACATCGCGCACGGCATGCTCCGGGACGCCCTCGACGCCTTCGTCAAGCGCGACACCATCCTCGCGCAGCAGGTGCTCGACGCCGACGACGCCCTGGACACGCTGAAGACGCAAGTGTTCCGGGAACTCCTGACTTACATGCTCGAGGATCCGCACACGATCCAACCGTCGCTGGACCTCATCCTCGTGTCCCGGCACCTCGAGCGAATCGGCGACCATGCCACGAACATCGCCGAGGACGTCATCTTCATGGTCTCGGCCCGCGACGTCCGACACCACGCCCACTGACGATCAGTCCATCCAATTACCCGATTACTCAATTACTCAATTACCCGATAGACTATGGGGGTTTGGGCACCTCCGACGCGGCGTGCGTCTATTGCCGGCAGCGGCCGGCCGACCCGGCCTGGCGTCCATTCTGCAGCGAGCGCTGCAAGATGGCGGACCTGGGGCGGTGGCTCACCGGTGGGTACAGCATCCCGGTCGAGACAGAGCCTGAGCCGCCTGGCGACGACGACGATTCGGAGCACCCGTAGCACGCTTGCCACCCTTTAGCACCTTGAATCACTGATGGCCGATACCCTCACGATCACCGACAACCGCACGGGTAAGCAGTACGACGTGCCGATTCAGGAAGGCACGATCAAGGCGACCGACTTGCGCCAGATCAAGGTCACGCCGGACGAGTTCGGCATGATGACGTACGACCCGGCGTTCATGAACACGGCGAACTGCAAGAGCCGGATCACCTTCATCGACGGGGACAAGGGGGTCCTGCTCTACCGCGGCTACCCGATCGAGCAGCTCGCCGAACAGAGCGACTTCCTCGAGACGGCGTTTCTGATCCTGTTCGGCGAGCTGCCCCAGCCGAAGCAGTTCGACGACTGGGCCCACGAGATCACCCTCCACACGATGCTGCACACCAACATCGCGAAGTTGATGGAAGGGTTCCGGCACGACGCGCACCCGATGGGGATGTTCATCAGCACGGTGGGAGCGCTCTCGACCTTCTACCCCGACGCGAAGGAGATCTTCTCCCCCGAGTCGCGCCGGCTCCAGACGCTGCGCCTCATCGCCAAGGTGCCGAGCATCGCGGCCTATGCGTTCCGTCATTCGATCGGCCGTCCGTTCAACCAGCCGGACAACGACCTGACCTACGCGGGCAACTTCCTGAGCATGCTGTTCCGCATGACGGAGTTGAAGTACAAGCCCAACCCGGTGCTGGAGCGCGCGGTGGAGGTGCTCTTCATCCTGCACGCCGACCACGAGCAGAACTGCAGCACGACGACGATGCGGACGATCGGGAGTTCGCACGCCGATCCGTACTCGTCGCTCGCGGGGGCGGCGGCGGCGCTGTACGGCCCGCTGCACGGGGGCGCCAACGAGGCGGTCCTGAAGATGCTGCACGAGATCGGCTCCCTCGACAAAATCCCGGCGTTCATCAAGCGCGTCAAGGCGGGCGAGGGACGCCTCATGGGCTTCGGCCACCGCGTCTACAAGTCCTACGACCCGCGCGCGAAGATCATCAAGCGGATGGCGGATCTGGTGTTCGACGTGACCGGGAAGAACCCGCTCCTCGAGATGGCGCTGGAGCTCGAGCGGATCGCGCTCGAGGACGAGTACTTCGTCTCGCGCAGGCTGTATCCGAACGTCGACTTCTACTCGGGGCTGATCTATCAGGCGATGGGCTTCCCGACCGACATGTTCCCGGTCCTCTTCGCCATCCCGCGGACGGCGGGCTGGATCGCGCAATGGGAAGAGATGCTCAACGACCCGGATCAGAAGATCGTCCGCCCGCGGCAGATCTACCAGGGCGCCGCCCCGCGCAATTACGTGTCCAGGGACAAACGGACGTGACGGCCCGCGGCCTGGGTCGCCAGGGCCACGAAGACCACGACGATCACGGAGGCGTTGTGATCGGTCTGGCTCTGGTGACCTTGGTGATGCTGGCCGTGGGGTGTCTCACCGCGCAGCAGCCGCAGGCCCGGCCGCCGACGTTCGACAGCAATCGCGCCTACGAAGACCTGCGCCAGATGGTGGCCATCGGGCCGCGGCCGGCGGGCTCCGCGGCACTGAAGCAGACGCGCGACTACATCAAGAAGGAGCTGGCCGCCGCCGGTCTCACGGCCGAGGAGCAGCCCTTCGACGCCCAGACACCCATGGGCCCCATCCACATGGTGAACATCCGCGCCACTCTGCCGGGCCCCCCGACCGGGCTCGGGCCAGGGCAGACGCGGGGGCGCGGCCGCCTGGTCATCGGCGGTCACTACGACACGAAGCTGTCGCGCGGGTTTCGGTTCGTCGGCGCCAGCGACGGCGCCTCGAGCGCCGCCTTCCTCCTGGAGCTCGCCCGGACGTTGAAGGGGCGGGCGAATCCACTGCCGATCGAGCTCCTGTTTCTGGACGGCGAAGAGGCGGTCGTCGACTGGAACCTGCCGAACACGAAGGACCACACCTACGGCAGCCGCTACTACGTGCAGCAGGCGACGCGGGACGGTACGGTCAAGGAGATCCGGGCGTTCGTGCTCGTCGACATGATCGGCGACCGCGATCTGAACATCCGCCGCGAGCAGAACTCCACTCCGTGGCTGACCGACATCATCTGGGACGCCGCGAAGCGGCTGAAGCGGCCGGAGTTCCTCGACGAGGCCACCCCCATCGAGGACGACCACCTCGAGTTCCTCGAGGCCGGCATCCCCTCGGTCGACATCATCGACCTCGACTACCCCGTCTGGCACACCGCCGGGGACAACCTCGCCCACGTCTCCGCACGCAGCCTGCAGGCCGTCGGCGACGTGCTCCTTGCGGCCCTCCCTGCTATCGAAGCACGACTTACGAATCGCTGATCCCTGATCCCTCATCCTGAATCCCTCATTCTGAATCCTCAATCCCGCATCCTGAATCCTCAATCCCCCATCTGAATCCTTCATCCCCGATCTGAACCCTAATCCCCGCAGCGGAATCGGGATC
>JANOJK010000940.1:0-1887 GCA_031408165.1 Acidobacteriota bacterium
AACAGCCGATTGAAACGCGGCAGCTGGCTGTTCCGCACCACGGTGACGGCGTCCGCGGGGTCCATGCGCACGCGCGTCATCGCTTCTGAAAACGACGCGGCGTCAACGCGGTCCGGCGTCGCCTCCGCGCGGAGCGCCGGGTCGAGGTAGAAGATCAGCGATCCGACCCGCTCATCCAGGATCGAGACCCGCGACGGCAGCGTGTCCGCGCGGTTCAGCGCTGCCGCGAGGTCGCGGCTCGTCATCCAGGCCGCCGCGCGCGGCGCGACGATCATCATCCCGACCACCGCGTACAGCGTCATCCGGACGATGCCCCACATGAAGGCGTCGCCGGATTCGGCCCGTGCCGCGCGGCGGCCGGCGTCGATCGTCAGCACGCTGAATACCGCCACGGCCATCCAGTGATACGGATGCACGGCGTGGAACTTCCACTGGATGAGGATCAGGCCGAGCGCGGGCAGCAGCGCAAGCGTGATGACGTGCGCCGCGAACGCGGGGCCGAAGCGGACGCCGCCGCGGCTCGAGAGGTATTCGCCGACGAGGATCGCGAGGGCCGGGAACAGCGGCAGCGCGTAGGTGACGAGCTTCGACTCCCCGATGCTCAGGAATACGAGCCCGATCGCGAACCAGCCCCAGAGGACCAGGCGGAGCGTGCTTCCGCGCGGCGCCTTCGCCAGGGCTCCGGTGCCCAGGGCGGACCGCGCGGCCCCGGCAAGATACGCCGTCCACGGCAGCGCGCCCCCGACGACGATCGGCAGGTAGTACCACAACGGGCGCCCGCCATGACGTTGCGTCGCCGTCAGGTAACCCTGCAGGTGGCGCTCGACGAAGTAGTAGTGCAGGTATCCGGGATGCGCGTGCTCCATCGCGATGTACCACGGCGCCGCGACCGCGACGGCCACCACGACGGCCACGCTCAGCGCGATCGCGACGCGGAGGACAGTGGCCGGCCTGCGCGCGACCAGGCAGACGGCGAAGATGCCGGTGAAGACGATGCCGACGAGGCCTTTCGTGAGAATGGACAGGCCGAGCGCGATGCCGGCGATCACGCCGTAGCCGATGACCTTCCGGCTGAAGGCGGAAGCTACCGGAGGCGAGAGAGACGAGGCGTCAGCAGAAGAGACGCGCGCGATGCAGAGCGCGGCGATGCACAAGAACGGGACGAGGCCAACGTCGTGGACGGCGACCTCGCTCACACCCATCGGCAGCAGCATCGTCCCATACACGATGCCAGCGATGAGGCCGGCGGATTCGCCCGCCACCGCGCGACCGAGGAGGGCGACCGCCACCATGCCGAACAGGCCGAACAGGAGCGGCGGGATGCGCACCGCCGCTTCGTGGTGGCCGAACAGGCGCAGCGACGCGGCCTCCGCCCAGAAAAAGAGGATGGGCTTGTCAAGGAACGGTTCGCCGCGGAACGTGGGCGTCACGTAGTCGCCGCGCTGGACCATTTCCTGGGCGATGGCGGCGTGCAGCCCCTCATCGGGATCGAAGAGCGGCGCGGACGCGACGAGCGGGGCAGCGAAGAGCGCCAGCGCGACGACGGCGAACATTCGCCGCAGGGGAGACATCCGGGTCGAATCGTATCAGGCCGCCTGCATCTCGCGCAGCCCTTTCAGGCTTCCGTCGAGGCGGCGGGCTGAAGCCCCGATTCGACCGGCGCCTCTCTAGGCAGGTTGCTGAAAAAGTGGACGACTCCACGCCGGCAATCACGAAGACACAAAGTCACCAAGGCACAAAAGACCAACCCATAGTCGTTCTGCTTCGTGCCTTGGTGCCTTGCTGAACTAGTCGTCTCGTGGTGTCACTCTTCAACACCCTGCCAGCCTCTAGAGAGACATCTTCTAAAGCCCGTGTCCTTGCGAATGAAGCAAGTGTTGGCCCGTC
>JANOJK010000971.1:0-2165 GCA_031408165.1 Acidobacteriota bacterium
GACATACGTCGTTACTCCGTTTTGTTAGGTAGAAGGGCTGGGCGCCGGACCCGAAACTCGCGGTCCGCCCTACTGCGCGTTAGCACTCAGTAGGCCCGACTGCTAAGTCTATGTACGGGGGGCAGGGATGTCAAGCAGTCAGGACTGGCGACTGCTAGAGGTGGGAGGTTGGAGGTTGGAATTGCCGGGTTTTCCCGGCCTCCAGCCTCTAACCTCTGACCTCACGACGATCTTTTGATGCGGTATTCGGCCATTTTCCGGGCCACGGTATTCCGGTGGAGCCCGAGCATATCGGCCGCGACGCCGAGGTTCCCCTTCGTCCGCTGCAGGGCCCGGGCGATGAACATCTTCTCGAACTCGCGCCGGGCGTCGTCGTAATGGATGCCCTTGTCGAGCATCTCCGAAACGAGCCGCTCCATCTGCTCCCGCACGGCGCCTACTGGAGTTCCCGGCCCGACAGGCGGCGGAACGCTTCGACGTACTTCTCGCGTGTGCGGAGCACGACCGGGTCGGGCAGCGACGGCACCGGCGGCTGCTTGTTCCAGTGAATCTCTTCCAGGTAGTCGCGGACGTACTGCTTGTCGAAGCTCGGCACGGCGCCGCCCGGCGTGTACTGGTCTTCGGGCCAGAAGCGGGACGAATCGGGCGTGAGGACCTCGTCGATCAGGACGATCTCGTCGTCGCCGATCACGTTCGCCGACGAGCGGTCCGATGGGCTGGCTGGCGCCAGCCCAAACTCGAACTTCGTGTCGGCGATGATGATCCCCTTCGATTCGGCGTGCGCGCTCCCGCGGCTGAAGATGTCGAGGGTCAGGCGCTTCACGCGCTGCAGGAGATCGCGGCCGACGATCGTCGCCGCCTCGTCCTCGCTGATGTTGATGTCGTGGCCGGTCTCCGCCTTGGTCGCGGGGGTGAAGATCGGCTCCGGCAGCCGGTCGGACTCGCGCAGGCCCGCCGGCAGCTTCACGCCGCAGACGCTGCCCGTCTGCTGATATTCCTTCCACCCGGATCCGGAGAGATACCCCCGGGCGACGCACTCGATCGGCAGCGGACGCGTGCGGCGGCAGAGCATCGACCGCCCGCGCAGCGAGTCCGCGTACGGCTGCAGGACCGCGGGAAAAACCGCGACGTCGGTCGCGATCACGTGATGCGGTACGAGGTCACCCATCCGCTCGAACCAGAACGCGGACAACTGCGTCAGCACTTTCCCCTTGTCGGGGATTCCGGATCCGAGGACGTAGTCGAACGCGGAGATGCGATCGGTGGCGACCAGCAGCAGGACGTCGTCTGATTCCGGACCGACCTGATAGATGTCGCGGACCTTGCCGCGCCCGTGCAGCTTCAGATCGGGAAACGACGTCTCGAGCAGCGGAGGGGTGGAGATCACGGCAGTTGGTGGTTCGTAGTTTGTCGTTGGTGGTTTGTCGTTCGTGGTTTGTCGTTCGCGGGATTGTAACTCCGAACGAGAACCTGCAAACCACAAACTACGAAACTACCAGCGACAATTGCTTGGTCACTTGCCCGCAGGCTTGCTGATGGTGATGCTTCCGCGCGTGGCGCGAAGCGTGAGCGTGGGACCGCCGCCGCGCACGGCCCCGGCGGCGCGCGCATCGGACCCTTCCGACGGCGTGATTCCATCATCCTCCATCGTGATGCGCCCTTCAGTCGTCGCGGCGTCGAGCGTGTAGCCCCCCGGCGGTGCGCTCACGCGGATCGCGCCGAGGTTGTAGATCGTGACCGGCGCGGCCGCCCCCAGCGTCACTTCGACATTGGTGTTCCGGCCGTCGAGCCGCGCTTCGGTGCGGACCCCGTCGATCCGGAGGTCGCCGCCCGTCGTGTTGATGCGCAGCAGACCCTTGAGCCCCTTGAGACCTTCCAGCCTGAGCTCGGCATTGCGTCCCTCGATCTCGAGCGGCCCGGTGAGATCGCTGATGGTCAGGTCCGCGCCGGTGGCATCGAGTGTCATCGGTCCATTCACACGCTTCACGGTGCCGCGGCTGTTCCGCGCGGTCAGCTTGAGCGACGGCACGTCGTCGATCTCGAGCGCGCCGGACGAATGCGTGAGCGCGACCCGGCCCGAGAGGGCCGTCAACCGCGTCTCGCCCCGCGACCCCATGATCTCGACCGCCGCGACCCTGCTCATGATGAGCCGGCCCGAATGCGGT
>JANOJK010000985.1:0-3507 GCA_031408165.1 Acidobacteriota bacterium
CTGAAGCCCGACAGCCCGATCGTCACCCGGTACACTCCGGGGATCAGGAAAGGCACGCGGTAGTTGCCTTCGGCGTTGGACGTCGCGCTCGTGACGACGCCGGTCGCGCGGCTCGTCACCTCGATGGTCGCGCCCGGGATCGTCCCGCCGCTGGCATCAGAGACGCGTCCTTGAATGGTGCCGCGCGCCTCCTGGGCGGCGGTAGCCGTCGGAGCGGATAGGCACAGGAAACCGGCGACGAGGGATGGAAGGAGTCGGAGCATATCATCTCCCTTTCAGGCGGTTGCGGCGATCGATGTTACCTCCGGCCGCTGGTGTCGGGCACGAAAATCAGCTGCCGAGGTGGTGTAGTTGCATGCGAACGTTCGCATGGGACCTCCCTTGCGGACCAGGGCCCGAACGCGGAACGCGCGGGCTCAGCGCAGGCTGGCGCCGGCGGCAGTGAGAAGTTTGCGCAGCACCGACCGGTGGCAGCGTGACTCGTCGGCACAATAGCAGCCGACCGAGAAGTCCGCCCGGGACGACAGCGCGGCGAGCAGCGCGATCAGCCGCCCGGCGGCGGGCGCACCCATTTCGCGGCGGTAGCGATCCGCGAACTGCGCCCAGCGTTTCGGGGTCAACGGCTCCGACGTCGCCCACCTGAAGAGCGGGGCGCTCGGGGAGAGCTCGGGCAGCCACGCGTCGAAGTAGTCCAGCCGGGCGAAGTCCTGTTTTTTCACGCCACGCGGCGGCCGCCGCACGGTGCCCAGGCGCGGGCCCTCCGCCGGATGGCGCGGACTCCCGAGGCGTACGACACGAATGGCCATCCAGGGTCTCCCTATTCCAGCGTGCACCGGCGGACGCGGCCGGTGAGCGTGTCGGCGCCGATGGACACGTACAGTTCCCGCTCGTTGATGGACAGCGCGAACGCCATGCGGCGCTCGAGTCTGGCCGCGAGGGCGGACACGAGGGGGCGGTCCAGGGCGTACAGCTCGAGTGCCTCCACGCGGTGAATCCGCTCGCCCGCGAGGTTGCGCAGAAACTGCGCCGGATCCCTGTGGATGTAGACCGCGACCCGGGGCGCGAGCTTGCTCGCCTTGTGCAGCCGCGCGGCGTCCGGCGACCCGATGTCGATCCACACATGGAGGCGGCCGGTCAGATCGCGAACCGCGATGGGCGGTTCGTCCGGATCCGACAGCCCGCCGCGGGAGAACTCGATGCCTTCCGTATACTCGAGACAGTACGCCAGCAGCCGGCCGATCAGGTAGTCGTCGGACTCGGACGGATGCCGGGCGACGCGCAGCGCGAGCGTCTCGTAGACCCCGCGGTCCGAATCGGCCAGATCGATGTCGAGCGTGTAGACGGTCGAGCTCAGGGCCATCGGGAAGGGACCCGGATCAGAGGGCGAACTGCCGCAGGTGGTGGTCGGTGTGGCGGTAGCCCCAGATCATCCACTCCTCGCGCGTGAGCGGGCCGAGCGCGGGGTGGCGGCCGTGTGGGGAGCCCGGCGCCGCGAATCGGTGGAGCAGCGCGATCGCGCGCGCGCGATCGTGCGCGAACTCGCCGGGGCGCGTGCCGCCCGCCCCCTGCTCGACTTCTGGAGGGGTCTTGATCCCTCTGGGCCATGAGAGCGGCATGTGCAGCGCGACGCGTCTCAGGATCGTGCGCTGCCACCACGTGTCCGTCGAGGCGAACGGGCGCTCGCCGAGTGCCGCCTCGAACGCGTCCGCGAGGTGGCAGAGCATCTCGTTCGGCGTCATCCGCCCCCACGCGCGGGGCCGTTGCGGATGCAACTTCTCCAGTCTCGTCACGAGCGATTGGACCGCCCCGCTGTCGGCGAGAGAATTCATGGCGTCTCAGCGACCCGGCGTCTTGCGCCCGATCGCGAAGAGGCTCCGCGCCGTGCGGATGTAGATCACCCCTTCCGACAGCGCGGGCGTCGCCATCACCAGCTCCCCCATCGGGTTGGTCGCGAGCTGCGTGAACGCCGGGCCCGCGGACACGACGATGATGTCGCCGTCTTCGTTCGAGAGGTAGATCCTGCCGTCGGCCGCCACGGGGGACGCGCTGAACCCGTTGCCGACATTGGTCAGGCGCTGCCGGTAGACCTCCTCGCCGGTGCGCAGGTTATACGCGTCGAGGAGGCCATTGTTGGCGAGGACGTAGAGCTGTCCCTTGTAGATGAGCGGCGTGGGCATGTACGACCCGCGCCCGGTGCGGCTCCACACGACGGCGTCGCTGCTCGTCTTGCCGGTCTGCAGCGTGACGTCCCCGCGCGCGTCCGGCCGCACGACGAAGATCGGCCGCTCAGGCCCGCGCCCGCTCGCGACGACGAACATCCCCTCGCCGTACACGGGTGTCGGGGCGGTGATCTTCGAGCTTCCCCCGAGGCGCCAGAGCTCCTTGCCGGTCACCGGGTCGTAGCCGCGGATGAAGTTCGACCCGTTGGTCACGAGCTGCGGGCCCGTGGGCGTCACCGCGACCGTGGGCGTGCCCCAGGACGGAAGTTCCTCTCGAGGAGTCTTCCACGCCGTCTCCCCCGTGTCGGCCTTCAGCGCGAGAAGGAACGAATCGGTCTGCGTGTCGCACTGCAGGATCACGAGGCCGTTCCAGAGAATCGGCGAGCTCGCGGGTCCCCACTCGAACGTGGGAATGTCGTACGCGCCGACGTCGAGGTGCCCGAGATCGACCTGCCAGAGGAAGTGACCGGTCACGTCGTACGCGTAGACCCCCTGCGATCCGAACGAGGCGACGACGATACGGCCGTCGGTCGCCGGCGTGGCGCTCGCGTAGGTCGACTTGATGTGGCGCTTGCCGACCGGCGCCCCTTCATGGGCGACACGCTGCCAGTCGATCCGGCCGGTGCGCTTGTCGATCGCGTAGATCGTCCAGCGATGGCGGGAGCGGTCGTCGGACGCGTCACCGTCGCCATAGAGGCCGGGGCGGAAGGTCGCGTCCGGGTTGCTGCTGACGGCGCTCGTCACGAAGATGCGGTTGCCCCACACGACCGGGCTCGAATGGGCGAGTCCGGGGATCGGCGTCCGCCAGAGGACGTTCTCCTTCGTCGCGCCGTTCCAGGAGTCCGGGAGGTTCTGCCCCTCGGCGACGCCCGCTGCCAGCTGCCCCCGGAACGACGGCCAGCTCCCGGCGTCGGATGGCGCGGCCGGTATCGCGACGCGCGCGGGTGCGGCCCTCCGGACGATCGTGCGCGCCGGCACCGGGACCGTCTCGCCGGAGGGACGCCACAGGCTGCGATCGAGAATCATCTGACGCGGCCTGCAGGGGTCGGCGACGAGCGCGAGCGTGATATGTCCCTTGTCGATCGTGGTGCGGTATCGCCCCGGTTTGTCGCAGCCGCCGGACGCCTCGCCGCCGGTGAGGATCTCGATCGCGTCTCCGTCACGCTTCCACGTCCCCTTGAAGGCCGGCCAGCCCGGCCCCTCGAGCGAGAACGCGCCGTCGGCGCCGAACCGCGCCGAGAACGCCGCGAACTTCAAGGGCTCTGACGGCAGCGCCGCCCCCTGCTGC
>JANOJK010001003.1:0-6829 GCA_031408165.1 Acidobacteriota bacterium
CGAGTCGCCTGCAGCTACGGCGGTCTCCAGATCCTTGAGGCTGGCGGCCCGGCCGAGCACCACGAGATCGTCGCCGGCCCGCATCGTGGTCTCCGGCTCGGGGTTGAACTCCATCTTACCGTCGGCGCGCCGGATGCCGACGACGACGACGCCGAATCGCTGCCGCACGCCGGCCTCGATCAGGCTGCGCCCGTCGAGCGGCGAGCCCTCTCCGATGTGCACCTGTTCGAGGTTGAGGTCCATGTTGTCGGAAGACGTCGCGAGCTGGACGAAGTCGACGACGGCCGGGCGCAGCGCGGTCTGTGCCAGCTGCAGCCCGCCGAGGTGGTACGGCGAGATCACACGGTCCGCGCCGGCGCGCTTCAGCTTCGTGCGCGCGTCCTCGGTCTCCGCCCGCCCGACGATGAACAGGTCTGGTTTCAGCAGGCGCGCGCTGAGCACGGCGTACACGTTCTCGGCATCCGTGCTGACGGCGGCGACGAACCCGCGCGCGCGGTCGATGCGCACCCGCCGCAGGACTTCCTCGTTCGACGCGTCGGCTTCGACGACCAGGAAGCCCTGGTCCATGGCGATGTGCATGCGGTCGGGGTTCCGCTCGATCACGACGAAGGGAACCTGCTGGCGCGCGAACTCCCGGGCGATGATCTCCCCCATCCGCCCGAACCCGCACAGGATGAAGTGGTCGTCGAGGTTTTCGAGCATGCGCGCGAGCCGCTTGCGCTCCCGACGCTCCACCAGGGTGCCCCCCGCGAGCAGCGTCATGAAGAGCGTGAACGCATAGAACATCGCGCCCACGCCCGTGAAACTGATGAGCACCGTGAACGCCCGCCCGGCCGTCGACAGCGGGTGCACTTCGGCGAAGCCGACGGTCGTAATCGTGATGGCCGTCATGTAGAAGCCGTCCCACGCGCTCCAGCCCTCGATGAGCATGTAGCCCGTGGTGCCGCCGACGATGACGAGGGCGATGAGCAAGGCCACGAGGCGCCAGCCCATCCACCACACATAGCCGCGCCGCCGCGCGGCCAGACCGGTCCACTGCATGACCGGCGTCGTCATGCGCTGCACGCGGCCGGTGTCAGCGGCCCGCGGCCGGCTGACCGGCGCCCTTGCGCAGCACGATGCCGACGACCACCAGGGCGATCCCGATGGCCAGGATCACCAGGCCGAAGGTATCGGCGATCTCCGCGGAAATATGGAGCCCGATGGGGCTGATCAGGGCGTCAACTTCGCTCCATTTCGCCAGTTCCTCGGTCGTCACGCCCCACGTCGTCAGGAAACCGAGCAGCGCCATCGCGAGTCCGTTGAACGTCACGAGCGAGCCCAGCACCAGCACGAAGTTCGCGAACGACTGGGCCATCGTGCGGCGCGCGGCCTCGGCGGGGTCGGCGAGCTTGCTGTGCGTCCGCCCGTAGAACCAGTAGATCAGCATCCCGAGGTCCAGCCACGCCAGGAAACGCACCCAGGTCATGACCGACAGGCTCACCATCAGGTAGAGACACGACAGCGTGCCGAGGATCGGGATGATGTGCCCGCCCGGCACTTTGAACGGACGCCTGGCATCCGGACGCTTGACGCGCAGGACCGGGATGGCCACCGAGACCACGACGAACGCAAAGAGCGTCCCGATGCTCGTCATCTCGCCGAGAATCTGGATGGGGACGAACCCGGCCACGAGCGCGACGATCACGCAGGTGATGATGGTCGTGATGTAGGGTGTGCGGAACTTCGGGTGCACCTTGCTGACGCCCGGGGGCAGCAGCTGGTCGCGGCTCATCGCGAAGAAGATGCGCGGCTGGCTCATGAGCATGACGAGCAGCACGCTGGTAATCCCCGCGACGGCGCCGGCCGACACGAGTCCGGCGGCCCAGTCCTTGTTGATGACGGCGAGCGCGTACCCGACCGGCGCGTTCAGGAACTGGACGTCGTTCTTGTACTGCACGACCGGCACGATCCCGGTCAGGATGCCGGCGACGACGAGATAGAGGATGGTGCAGACGATGAGGGAGGCGATGATGCCGATGGGCAGATCGCGGCTCGGATTCTTCGCCTCCTCGGCCGTGGTCGAGACGGCGTCGAAGCCGATGTAGGCGAAGAACACGACGGCGGCGCCCGTCATGATGCCGGACCAGCCATACGGAGCGAACGGCGACCAGTTGGCCGGCTGCACGTAGCCGGCGCCGACGACGATGAAGAAGAAGACGGCCGCGAGCTTCACCACCACCATCGTGGCGTTGAAGCGCGCGCTTTCCCGCACGCCGATGACCAGCAGCACCATGATCGCGAGCACGATGAGCATCGCCGGCAGGTTGAAGGCTGCCGTCGCGAAGCTGCCGTCCGACATCACCACCTGCGTGCCGGGCGCCGCGCTCATCCAGGCCGGCAGGTGCATGCCGAAGCCGGCGAGGATGCGCTGGAAGTAGCCGCTCCAGCCCACCGCCACGGTCATCGATCCGACCGCGTATTCGAGGATGAGGTCCCAGCCGATCATCCACGCGAACACTTCGCCGAGCGTGGCGTAGGCATAGGTGTAGGCGCTGCCGGAGATCGGGATCATCGCGGCGAACTCCGCGTAGCAGAGCGCGGCGAACCCGCAGGCCAGCCCGGCGAGCACATACGACAGCACGATGCCGGGGCCCGCCTGGTTCGCGGCGGCCGTGCCGGTCAGCACGAAGATGCCGGTGCCGATGATCGCGCCGATGCCCAGCAGGGTGAGATCGACCGCCGTGAGGGTGCGCTTCAGGGATTTGTTGCCGTGCTCCGCGTCGCCGACGAGCTGCTCGATAGATTTCGTCTTCAGGAGATTCGAATCCATTCATCCTCCGGGGCCGGGCGGCCTGCCTGTGCGGCGGCCCGTAGCCTTAACAGGCTGGCACGAGTCGCGCGATTATACATGCCGGAGGAAACGCCGGACGCGCTCCTCGGGATCGCCGGCGAGGAGGTCGGCGATGACGGCCACGGACGCGGCGCCCGCCGCGAAGACCTCCGGCGCGCGCGCGAGCGTGATGCCGCCGATCGCGACGACCGGGCGCCCGGCGAGCGCGGCCCGCCTGACCAGATCCAGCCCCCGCGCCGAGTAGCCGGTGTCCTTGGTCGCCGTGCCGTAGATCGGCCCCACGGCGATGTAGGTCGCGCTCGTGCGCGCGGCAGCGTCGATCTGCGCCTCGTCGTGCGTGGACAGGCCGACGATGGCGTCGGGCCCCACGATCCGCCGCGCCTCCTCGACGGAAAGGTCCTCCTGCCCCACGTGGACGCCGTCGGCGCGCGAGAGGCGCGCGATATCCGGGCGATCGTTGATGATGACTCTCGCCCCGGAGGCATGGGCGCGCGCCACCACCGCGTCCGCGCGCGCCAGCCGCTCACCGGTTGACGCCGACTTGTCGCGGAGTTGCAGGAGGCGTGCCCCGCCCGCCAGGAAGGCGTCCAGGACCGCCAGCGGCTCGAGCCGCCGCGCGCGGCACAGATCAATGTCGAGAATGGGATAGAGACGGGGCAGCATCCACGCTAACAATGATGCCTCCGCCCCCGGGGATCAACATCGGCGACGCATAGAAGTTCCGCCCGTGCCACGTCACCGTACGGCCGACGATGGTCCCGATGGTGGCGCCGAACACCACGTCGCTCGCCTTGTGGACGTTGTCGTGAAGCGCGGCGGCTGGCGTCGCGCCTCGCATTGAAGACGCCTGCAGGCGGAAGGCTACGCGGTTTCGGCGAGTCCGACGCCGCTGTCACGTTTTTTTTCGACGACGTACCGCTCCATGAACGACGTGCTGAGGCGCCCGGCGACGAAATCCGGGTCGGAGAGGATCTTCAGGTGCAGCGGAATCGACGTCTTGATGCCCTCGATGACCGTCATCTCCAGCGTCCGGCGCATGCGCGCGATCGCCTCCTGCCGGTCCCGGCCGTGCACGATGATCTTCGCGATCATCGAATCGTAGTACGGCGAGACGGTGCACTCGGAGTGGGCGAAGGTGTCGACGCGCACGCCCGGTCCGCCCGGCACGCTGAAGGCGTGGATCACGCCCGGCGACGGCGCGAACGTCTCGGGGTCCTCGGCGTTGACGCGGCATTCGATGGCGTGGCCGTTGAACGTCACGTCCCCCTGCTTGAACGACAGGCGCTCCCCCGCGGCGACCCGGATCTGCTCCTTGACGATGTCGATGCCGGTGACGAACTCCGTCACCGGGTGCTCGACCTGCACGCGGGTGTTGACCTCGAGGAAGAAGAAGTTCCCCTTGTCGTCGAGCAGGAACTCGAAGGTGCCGGCGTTGGTGTACTGCACGGCCCGGGCGGCGTCGACGACGGTCCCGCCCAGCCGGCGGCGCATCTTCTCGGTCACCGCGACCGACGGCCCCTCCTCGAGCAGCTTCTGGTGGCGGCGCTGGATCGAGCACTCGCGCTCGCCGAGGTGGACGACGGCGCCGTGGTGATCGCCGAGGATCTGGAACTCGATGTGGCGCGGGTTCTCGACGTACTTCTCGATGTAGACGTCGCCGACGCCGAAGGCGGCTTCCGCCTCGCGCTGCGCGGTCTTCAGCGACTTGCCGAGCTCCTTCATGTCGCGGATGACGCGCATGCCGCGCCCGCCGCCGCCGGCGACCGCCTTCACGATGACCGGGAGCCCGAGGTCCTTCGCGATCTTGTGCGCCTTCTCCTCGCTGTCGACCGGGCCGTCGCTGCCCGGCAGGATCGGCACGCCGGCCTTCCTCATCGCGCGGCGGGCGCGCGCCTTGTCGCCGAGCAGGCGGATCACGTTCGGCGACGGGCCGATGAACTTGATGTGGCACGCCTCGCAGACCTCGGCGAGGTAGGCGCTCTCGGACAGGAACCCGTAGCCCGGATGGATCGCGTCGGCGCCGGTGATCTCGGCGGCGCTGATGATCGCCGGCACGCTCAGGTAGCTCTCGGCGCTGCGCGCCGGGCCGATGCAGACGTCCTCGTCCGCGAAGCGCACGTGCAGCGAGTGCTCGTCGGCCTCGGAATAGACCGCCACCGTCTTGATGCCGAGCTCCTTGCAGGCGTAGATCACCCGCAGGGCGATTTCACCGCGATTGGCGATCAGGATCTTCTTGAACATACGTTCTATCGGCTCAACGGGTGCAAGGGGTTCAACCGTGGACCCCTCGAACCTACGACGTTCTTATCGCAAACAGCCGCTCGCCGTACTGCACCGGCTTCCCGTTCTCCACGTAGGCGCTCACCAGCTCGCCGTCGTACTCGGACGTAATCTCGTTCATCAGCTTCATCGCTTCGATGATACAGAGGACCTGGTCCTTCTTCACCCGGTCGCCGATCTCGACAAACGCCGGCGCGCCCGGGTCGGGGCACCGGTAGAAGGTGCCCACGATCGGAGATTTCACCACGGCCAGCTCCACCGACTCGGTCTCGGCGTCCTCGCTCGCGGGGGCGGCGTTGAGCGCGGCGGGCGGGACCCCGGCCGGCGACGGCGCGATCGCGTGCGGCGCGGCAATCGGCATCATGTGGAGGGGCGCGCCATGAAAGGTCGGCGACGCGCCCGCCTTGCGCACGCGGAGCTTCAACCCGTCACGTTCCAGCTCGAATTCCGCGAGGTCGTGCAGCCGCACGAGCTCGAGGATCCGTTCGATATCAGAAAAATCCAATGCTTCTCCGAGACTGGAGTCTGGAGGTTGGAGGTTGGGACGGCCCGGGTGCTCCCAGCCTCCAGCCTCTAACCTCCAGCCCCCCGTGTCAACACCTCACACCCGTCAGCCGTGACGAGCACGTCGTCCTCTATCCGCACGCCACCGACGCCGGGGACGTACGCGCCCGGCTCGATCGTGAACACCATGCCCGGCTCGACGACCGGGTCGGGAAGTCCCGGAGACGGCCGGGCGATCCGGGGCTCCTCGTGCACTTCGAGCCCGAGGCCGTGCCCCGTGCCGTGACCGAACGCTTCCGCCAAGCCGTACCGTCCAAGCACGCCGCGGGCCACCGCGTCGATAGCGCTCGACGCCACTCCCGGCCGGACCGCCGCGATAGCGGCGGCGTGGGCCTCGGCAACGGCCACATACAGTTGCCGCAGGCCCGGCGAAGCCGCGCCAAGCTGGACCGTACGCGTGAGATCCACGGAGTATCCGTCGTAGACCCCTCCGAAGTCCAGCACCGTAGGGTCCCCTGCCTCGAGCGTCCGTTCCGTCGGCCGGGCGTGGGGCAGGGCGCTGTTGGGGCCCGAGGCCACGATGGTCTCGAAGGCGGGCCGCGAGAAGCCGGCCTCGCGCAGGGCGGTTTCGATGTCGGCGGCGATGGACAGCTCCGACCGTCCCTCCCGGACGAACGTGTGCACGCGGCTCGCGATGAGCCCGAGCCGGCGGCCGGCTTCTCTCAGGGTGGCGATCTCGACGGTGTCCTTGATGATGCGCACACGCTCGACCAGCCGCTCGGTCGGGACAAGGGTCGGGGTCACGTCGTCGGAGTCGAGAGGCAGCGGGGCGCGCGCCGCCAGGCCGGCCGAGATGGCATTGAACCGGGCGACCGGCAGGTACGCCGCCTCGATCCCGATGCGCAGGATCCGCTCGCGGCGAAGCAGCTCGATGAGGGCCTCGTCGTACGACCGGTCAAAGGTCGCGAGCGTGACGTGCCCTTCGAGGGTGGACGTGAGCGTCTGGACCGCCGTCACGTAGCGGAAATCGACGACCAGCAGGCAGGTCCGCGGCAGCACGACGGCGGCCCCGGCCGATCCGGAGAATCCGGTCAGGTACTGCACGTTGGGGAGATGCGTCACGACGAGCGCATCGACCCCCGCAGCGCGCGCGGCCGCGCGCACCCGCGCCAGTCGGGCCGCGACCGTCTCGGGGGACAGCGTCAACGGATC
>JANOJK010001057.1:0-5246 GCA_031408165.1 Acidobacteriota bacterium
GACGCAGTCGAGCCAGTTGCCATGATGATCCGTGCTCTCGTACAAGTGAATCTCGTTCGGCTCGATGACCGAGGTGATGATCTTCGGATCGCTCGCCGAGAGGGCGCGCGCGTCCTTCAGCTTCGCCACCGGATCGCTCGCGGTCACCCGCTCGTTTCCGCGCGACACGAACACCCAGCCTTCGCTGCCGATGAACTTGATCCCGTTGGGAAAATCGCCGCTGACGATCATCCGGACGCCGTCGGCGTAGAGCGCCTCGCTCTTGAAGGGGCCGTGCACGTCCCACAGCCCTTTGGCCGGGAACTCCGCCTCACCCCAGATCTCCACCGGCCCCGAGTGTTCCGTTCCCATGGCCCAGTGCGCGCAGTCGAGGTGATGTGCGCCCCATCCCGTGATCATGCCGGCCCCGAATTGCTCGCACCGCAGCCACCCCGGGCGGTCGTAGCCGGTCTGCGGGTGCACGCGTTTCTCGGTGTACGGCACGACCGGCGTCGACCCGAGCCACATGTCGTAGTTCAGATTCGCCGGGACCGGCATCACCGGTTGTTCCGGACCCGCGGGATCGCCAGGCAGGCCGACTTCGACGGTCTTGAGCTGCCCGATGCGCCCGTTGCGGACGAGCTCGGCGGCGTAGCGGAACTGCGGGGACGAGCGCTGCTGGCTGCCGATCTGGAAGATCCGTCCTGAGCGGTGCACGGCGTTGCTCATCGCCCGTCCCTCGGCAATCGTCAGGGACGCCGGCTTCTGCAGGTAGACGTCCTTGCCGGCTTCGACCGCGTGAATGGCGATGAGCGCGTGCCAGTGATCCGGCGTGCTGATGACGACGGCATCGACATCCGGGCTGGCGAGCAGCCGACGGTAGTCGCCGTACGCGGTGACGCCGTCATACGGCTTGCCGCTCTTCGCGCTGTAGTGCGCGTTCACCAGCGTCCTGGTATCCGCGGCTCGCCGGCTGTCGAGGTCGCAGACGGCGACAATCCGCGCGCTGTCGTGCTTCCACAGACCCGGCAGATCGTGCGTCCGGGAGATGCGCCCCGTGCCGATGGCGCCGATGTTGATCCGGTTGCCCGGAGCGGCGGCCCCGAGCACCGACGCCGGCACGATCGCGGGAAACCCTCCGAGCACCGACGCGGCGACCAGTCCCTTGCCTGCCGCGCCCATGAATTCCCGGCGCGACGCCTGACCCTTGCGTGTCTTGACCATTGTGCCTCTGCTTACGCGGTGAAGTTCAGTCGCTGCGCCTGCTGTTGCGCCTTGAGCACCAACTCGGTGGCCAGGAAGCAGTGCGCCTGGGGCATCGCCGTCTCGGTCCGGTTCACGACGTCCGACACCAGTTGCTCGCCGTACGGCAGCGCCACCGTGCGGCAGTCGATATAGCGGGTGTCCTTGTGGTCCACCAGGAACAGGTGACTGCCACCGGGCCGTCCGGCGATGTCGATGTTCTTGCGGATCTCCATGAAGCCGTCGGTCCCGAGGATGGTCAGGCGCCCGTCGCCCCAGGTCGCCAGGCCGTCGGGGGTGAACCAGTCGACGCGAATATACCCCGTGCCGCGGTCGCCGCGCAGCGTCACGTCGCCGAAGTCTTCGAACGTGGGGTACTGCGGATAGTGCAGGTTTCCGGCCTGCGCGGCCACGACCTCCGCGCGTGTCGAGCCGGTGAAGTACAGGAACTGGTCGGCCTGGTGCGACGCGATGTCACACAGGATGCCGCCGTAGCGAGGGCGCTCGAAGAACCAGGCGGGGCGTGTCTTCGGAGTCATGCGATGCGGTCCCAGCCCGATGGTCTGCACCACCCGTCCGATGGCCCCCGCGGCGACCAGCTCTCCCGCTTTGACGGTCGCGTGGTTCTCCAGCCGCTCGCTGTACATGATCGAGTAGATGCGCTTGGTCTCGGCCTGGACGCGCCGGACAAGGGCGAGCTGTTCGAGCGTCGTGATGCCCGGCTTGTCGGCCATGTAGTCCTTGCCGTGCGTCATGACTCTGATCCCGAGCGGCGCGCGCTCGTCGGGAATCGCCGAGCTCAGCACCAGCTGGATCGCGCCGTCCTCGAGGATTTCGTTCTCGCTGCGCGCGACCTTCGCCTGCGGGAACCGCTTGACGAACGCGGCGAGCAGATCCGGTTCCTTCGCGTAGACCGACGCGAGCTCGCCGCCTCCCCGCAGCACCGCCCCCACCTGGCTGTTGATGTGGGCGTGGTTGATGCCGATGACGGCGAAGCGGATCTTCGGGGCGCCCTGCCGGACTGCGGGCCGCGCGGACGCGGCCGCCGGCAGGGCCGCCATCACCGCGGCCGAACCCGCGAGCTCTTTGATGAATTCACGCCGGCTGGTGCGGGGTCTCTTCATTCTCTTCATGGGGTCCTCAGAACCGCAGCTTCAGGGCGAACCGGACCTGCCGTTCTGTCGCCTGCGCCGAGGTAATCTCGGTGTAGCCGTTCAAGTTGAGGATGGTGCCATCGGCGGCGCGCGTCGGCGAGGACGCATTGGCGCCGGGGTTGTTGAACGCCGGCCGGTTCGTGAGGTTGAACACTTCCGCACGGAACTGCAGCGTCATCCCCATCGCGATCTTGAAATCCCTGAATACGCTCGCGTCGAGATTCACGAGGCCGGGGCCGCGCAGCGAGTTGCGGCCGCTGTCGCCGAATCGCACACCCGTGACCGGTGCGAACGCCTTGGGGTCGAAATAGCTGTTGCCGCGTCCGACGCCGCCGAGAATCTCGACGGTGTCCAGCACCTGGTCCGCGGTCTGCGTGTTGCCGGGAGCGTTGACCGAGGTGGCGTTCGACGTGACCGTGAACGGCGTCCCGCTGGTCGCGCTGAACACCCCGTTCACCTGCCACCCGCCCGCGATCGCGGCGGCCAGGCCCTCGCTCGCCCATTTCCTGCCGGGGCCGAACGGCAGCCCGTAGACGCCGTAGACCTGAAGATTGTGGGTGCGGTCGAAGTCGGCGAGCGCGTAGTTGCGTTCCCACAGCGGCTCGTAGTTCCACGTCAGCCCGGAGTCGCTGTTATCGGCATAGTTCATCGCCTTGGACAACGTGTACGCCATCCCGAGCAGGGAGCCGCCGGACAGACGGCGCGTGACCTGCGTCTGCAGCGAGTTGTAGGTCGCGTCGCCGAACGGCGTCAACATGTTGATGGTGGCGGTACGTCCGAACCTGGCCAGCGCGCGTCCGGGATTGCCGCCGCCCGGCCCGGCGGCGTTGATGTTGACGTTGGCGGTCTGGCGGATGGCGCGGGATCCGACGTAGGCGGCCTGGCCGATGATGCCCGCGCCGATCTCGTGCTGGACCGTCAGGTTGAACGACTGGATGTAGCCGCGCTTGAAGTCCGCTGGAAACGTCTGGGTGCCGACCGCGGGCGGCAGCCGGATCTGGCCCTGGCTGAGATCCGGGAGGGGCACCGCCGGGATGCCGGTGCGCAGCGATCCCGCGGCCTGGAACGTGGACGCCCCGGAGAACTGCGAGGAAATCGTCGCGGGGTAGGCGTCCCTCAGATTTCTGAACGAGTTCGGATCGATGCTGATCCCGTACCCTGCACGCACCACCGTCCGCTCAGCCAGGCGGTAGGCGAGGCCCAGCCGCGGCGCGACCTGCCCTTTCCCGACGTCGACGCCCGCATTCTTCGGCACGCCGCCGAGGCCGCCGATGAACAGCTGGTCAGTGACCGGATCGTAGCGCTCCCCTCCCCGGTCCGCGCGGGTCGCGAAGGGATAGTACTCGTAGCGCAGGCCGTAGTTCAGCGTGACCTGCTTGTTCATCTGCCATTGGTCGCGCGCGTAGAACCCCCACGACGGCATGCGCACCGACGCCGGATTGACGAACTGGAGATCCTTGCCCATGCTCTGGGGCAAGCCGAGGAGGAAGTCGGCGAAACCGTTGTAGAGCGTCGGGCCGGCGCCGCCGTTCAGCGCGGTCAGCCCGCCCGTGAAATTGAAGCCCCCGCGAGGTCCGAACGCGGCCTGGGGCTGGAAGTGGTTGATCGTGTAGTACGTGTATTCGCCGCCGAAACGCAGCCAGTGCGAGCCCTTCATCCAGCTCAGATTGCTGACCGCCACATACTGGTTGTCGCTGAACGAGAACGGATTGGACACGTTGGGATTGCCGATGGACGAAAACCCGTTGATCGTGAACCGCGGATAGCCGCCCTGCAGACGGTCCGGGCCGTTGGTGCCCGGGATGCCCAGGACCTCGAGGCCGTAGTTCGTGTCGATGTCGGTGTTCTCCGCGCCGAGCCGCTGTCTGGTGAACCCGAAATTCGCATCCAGCAGAATATTGTTCGCGAGCGTGTAGGTCGCACCGACGGCGGTGCTCTGGATTCTTCCGGGCGCGCGGCCCGGCTGCCCGCCGGCCAGCGCATCTCCGCCGGCATCGCCAAGAGAGGGCGGATCGAAGAGGTCGCTCGGCGAAATCGAGTAGCGCGCGAAGATCGAACCGCGCGGTCCCGGGTTGTAGTTCACCTTGAAATCGATGTTGTCGCGGTCGAACGTATAGGTGCCGGTCGCGAAGTAATTGTTCGGAAAGGCCGCGACGTTTCCCGCCGGAATCAGCTGCAGCATCTTGCGCGCGGCCGGGTCGATGCGGTCGTCGGGAATGATCCCGCCGGGAAACAGCTGACGCCCCGTGCCGTTGGCGTTACCGGTGGCGGGATCGTAAATCAGCGCGCCGGTGCCCGAGAAATCACCGCGGCGCAGCGCGTCGGTCGGCACCGTCCGGTTGGCCGAGGCGGTCTGCCGCCGCGCCGTCCGCTCCCAGTTGGCGAAGAAGAAGAGCGTGTTGTGCTTGATCGGTCCCCCGAACGTGCCGCCGAACTGGTTCTGGATGTTCTTGGGAATCTGCGTGCCGACGAAGAAATAGTTGCGCGCGCGAAGGGCGCTGTTGGTGTGGAACCAATGCCCGGTGCCATGAAAGGCGTTGGTGCCCGACTTGATTGAGACGCTCACCGCCGCGCCCCCGGCCATGCCCTGCTCTGCGTCGAAGCTGTTGGTGACGATATTCACCGTGTCCACCGCTTCGGCCGGCGGCACGTAGGCCATGATGTGCGGCAGCCAGGGGTAGCTCACCGTCGCGCCGTCGAGCCGCGTGTTGTTATTGGACCGTGAGACACCGTTGAAGTTCGTGCCCAGCGAGCGCTGGGGGTTTCCGGCGTCGGAGTGCAGCTCCACCGGCGTGCTGGCGCCCGGAATCAGTTTGTAGAGCTGCTGGAAGTTGCGCCCGTTGCCGCTGATCGGCAGGTTCGTGACCTGCG
>JANOJK010001062.1:0-10750 GCA_031408165.1 Acidobacteriota bacterium
GTAGAAGGCGTCCTGCTCGGGGCAGAACCCGATCTTGAAGTAGGCCTCCGGATTGTCCCAGATCGGTTCGCCGAGCACCGTGATGGCGCCCTTGCTCGGCTTCAGCTGTCCGGTGATCAGCTTCAGGAAGGTCGACTTGCCGGCGCCGTTCGGCCCGAGCAGGCCGGTGATCCCCGGCGGCACCGAGACGGTGACGTCGTTCAGGCCGGAGACCTGGCCGTACCACTTAGACAGGTGCTCGGTCGTGACGATGGGGACGCTCACGCCACCACCTCCACGCCGCGGACGCGGCGTTCCAGCACGGAGATCGACAGCACCACGAGGCCGATGATGACGAGCAGCGAGACCTCCCACGGCGTCGCGTAGCGCGGCTTCAGCCGGAAGATCACGTCGACGACCTGCGACACGTTCGCCCCGATCGAGATCCACGACACCCGACTGCTGCCGGTAATGGCATACAGCGCGCCGTAGATGGCCGCGGTGAAGAAGGTGATGCCGACGTACAGGATGCCGACGTAGCGCGCGCTCTTCGAGAGCGAGGACAGCGCCAGCATCGTGAAGGCGGCGAGCGACACCTGCAGCAGGCTGGCGATCGTGATCGCCGGGAGCAGAAACAGGTTGCTCCTCAGGAACGTGAAATTGCCGTCGAAGATCACCTTCAGCATCAGCAGCAGCATCGCCGGGACGAAGGTGACGAGCAGCAGGAAGCCGAACAGCACCGCGAGCTTGCCGGCGATGTATTCCGACCGCATGAGCGGTTTCGAGAGGTAGATCTGGAGCGCGTTGGCGCGGCGATCGTTCGCGATGAGGCCGGCGCCGACGTAGATGGTGATGATGAAGACGAAGAAGTCCTGCTGCTCGAGGAACTGCCGGAAGGTCTCGGCGCTCGGCGCGAGCATCGAGGCCTGCGGATAGTTCGCGCTGATCCACATCTGCACGGCGCGGACGATGAAGGGCGACAGGGCGAAGAGCAGCAGGCCCATGAACGCGCGCTTCTTGATGAACGTGCGCATGCCGGCCCCCGCGATGACGGTCCACGACCGTCCCGGCGCCGCCCTGGCGCCGCCGTAGTGCCGGTAGCTTTGATCGTGGATGGGCATCTATTCCTCCCCGATCGCCTTGGCAAAGACGTCCTCGAGCGTCGGCACGCTCGGCCGGAGATGCCGCACCTGGACGCCGAACTGCGCCGCAAACTTGAAGATGGCCTGGTGATCGCCCACCGCCGCGGGCACGAACACCCGCATCACGTCCTCGTCGGTCGCGTGCGTTTCCATTCCGGCCTTCGCCAGCAGGTCGAGGAACCCGCGGAGGTCCCCCTTGACCCTCAGCTCGTAGACCCGCCCCGCGGGTCCCTTCAGCTCGTCAATCGGCCCCTGCGTCGCGACCTGCCCCTTGTCCATCACGACGACGTAGTCGCACGTGAACTCGACGTCCGGGAGGAGATGCGACGAGAGGATCAGGCTCACGCCCTTGTTGTGGCCGAGATCGCGCACGAGCTCGAGCATCTCGTCGCGCCCCTTCGGATCCATCCCGTTGGTCGGCTCGTCGAGGAACAGGAGATCGGGGTCGTGGACCAGCGCCTGCGCGAGTTTGATGCGCTGCTTCATGCCCGTCGAGTAGGTCTCGACGTTGCGGTAGCGCGCCTCGCCGAGGCCGACGTAATAGAGGACTTCGTGCGCGCGCTGGATCGCGTCCACCGCCGGCAGCCCGGCGAGCTGGCCGCAGTAGGCGACAAACGACACCGCGTTCATGCCGGGGATGTGGGAGTCGCTCTCGGGCATGTAGCCGATGCGCGCGCGAATGGCGAGCGGGGCGTGGGCGACGTCCATGTCGAGCACGGACATCTTGCCCTTGTCCGGCTTGACGAAGCCGAGCAGCGCTTTGAGCATCGTGCTCTTGCCGGCGCCGTTCGGGCCGAGCAGGCCCACCGCCCCCTTGGCGAACTTCGCCGACACGTTCTTCAGCGCCTGATTTTTTCCGTAGATGACGGTTACGCCATCGAGTTGTACGACTGCGTCCATTTGCGGTCGGTAGCTTATACGGAAAAGTGAAGATTGGGTTCGGCCGTGCAAATTCCCCGGCCGGATCAGAGCGTCCCGCGCAGCCCCAGGGCGCCCGCCTCGACCCGCATGAAGGCGATCACGTTGGTGATGTGCTGGTCGAGCGGGATCCCCAGTTCCTCCGCGCCGCGGCGCAGGTCCTCGCGGTTCACGGCGCGCGCGAACGCCTTGTCCTTCATCCGCTTCATGACGGAGGCCGCCTCCAGGTCGAGGATGCTCTTCGACGGGCGCACGAGCGCCGCGGCGGTCACGATGCCTGACATCTCGTCGCACGCGTAGAGCGTCTTCTCGAGCCGCGACTCGCGGGGCACGCCGGAGTAATCCGCGTGCGACAGGATGGCGCGCGTCACCCACTCAGGGTAGCCCCGGGCCTTCAGGACCTCGACACCGCGGTACGGATGGTTCACCTGGTCGGGATACCGTTCGTAGTCGAAATCGTGCAGCAGCGCCACGACGCCCCAGTCCTCCTCGTCCTCGCCGAACTGCCGCGCGTAGCCGCGCACCGCGGCCTCGACCGCCATCATGTGCTTCCGCAGGCTCTCACCCTGCGTGTATTCAGTCATCAACGCCCACGCGTCTGCTCGTGATAACGACATATCGATTCCAACCACCAACCACCAACAACCGACTTCCCGCGACTCGCGACCGCTACCCTCCGCCGACGGTCGGGAGCACCCTTTGATAGCCGGCCGGAACGGTAAAGAGCGACGGGTCGGCGGGCGTGGGACCGATGGCCGTGACTTCGCTGCGGATTTCGTAGCCCGGCATGATGCTCGATCGGAGCGCGATACGGAGCGGAAACCGGCCGCCCGCCGTCAGCGCTTCCACGCCCGGGATCGCCGCGAACGCCTGCAGGGTCCGGAAGACCGTCGCGTAGCCTCCGCCGGCGAATGCGTCGGTCGACCACAGATCCCCGTTCAACTCGATGTCGCGCGGAAAATCCGCCGGCAGGCTGACGCCTTCCGGGACCGGCACCTGGAGCGTCTCCTTGAAGCGGAACCGCTCCGCCCGCTGGCCCGCGATCGTGGCCTTCTCGCCGGTCGGCTCGATCGACACGTCGGGCGTCCCGAGCAGCGCACCGAGATTCTGACTCGCCGGGATCTCGTACCACGTCTTGTTCGTGGGATTGAGCACGCGGATGGTGTCCTCCCCCACCTTCTGCAGCACGATACTGCCGGGTGGCAGCGTGGCCAGGCGGCCCTTCACTTCGGCGCGCGACTCCTCACCCGCAATCAGGTAATGGATGTCGACCGGGCCGTCCGGCGTCAGCAGCTGCGAGATGAGCGGCCCGAAGTTCCCGTAAGCGGTCGCCTTGTCGCCGATCGGCGGCGCGGGGGCGTCGATCTTCGCGATGCTCATGCGGATGGTCGCCTTCAGCGAGCCGGGGGGTGCTGCGGGCGGTGCCTGCTGCAGCAGCACGGCGGCGAGCGCCGCCACCACCAATTGCCAGTCGAGCATCGCCACTGTTCACGCTCCCATGACCTTCACGATAACCCGCTTCTTCCGCTGTCCGTCGAACTCCGCGTAGAAGACCTGCTCCCACGGGCCCAGGTCGAGCGCGCCGCCGGTGATCGGCACCATCACCTGGTGCCCCATCAGCGTGCGCTTCAAATGCGCGTCGGCGTTGTCCTCGCCGGTCTGGTGGTGCTTGTAGGGCATGCCGGCCGGCGCCAGCTTCTCGAGCCACACCTGGAAATCCTCGATCAGCCCGTTCTCCCAGTCGTTCACGTAGACACCGGACGTGATGTGCATGGCCGACACGAGCGCCATCCCGTCCTGGATCCCGCTTTTCTTGACGATGGCCGAGACTTCGTCCGTGATGCGGATGAACTCATGCCGCTTCTTCGTGCTGAACCACAGGTAGTCGGTGAATACGGTCATGGCCAATTGGCGATTGACGATCGGGTTCACAACGCGAGCGCCGGTGTGGCGTTGAGATCCCAGTTGGCGGTGATGCCGGCGCGCAGCCGCCGCAGGCCCGCCGCGCCGATCATCGCCGCGTTGTCGGTCGAAAGCGAGAGCGGCGGCACGAACACCGGCAGCCCGGCCTTCGCGCCGCGCGACCCGGCGTCGGCGCGCAGCCGGCTGTTCGCCGACACCCCCCCCGCGATGCCCAGGCTGCGCGCCCCCAGCCAGAGCGCCGTCTCGAACGTGCGGTCGAGCAGCGCCTCGACGACGACCCGCTGAAAACTGGCGCTGATGTCGGCCACGTCCTGCCCGGTCAGCGGCGTGCCGTCCGCCGTTTTCTGTTTCACGAGCCGCAGCACGGCAGTCTTCAGGCCGCTGAAGCTGAAGTCCACGCGCCGCTCGAGATCCGGCGGCAGCAGCCCCGGCGGCGCGGTGGCGGCGGGCTGGTTGCGATCGGCGTGCGTCATCCGCGGAATCGGGAGGGCATACGCACGGTCGTTCCCGCGCGCGGCCAGCCGATCGAGGAGCGGCCCCCCGGGATAGGAGAGGCCCAGCAGCTTCGCCACCTTGTCATACGCCTCCCCCGCCGCATCGTCGCGCGTCCGGCCGATCAGCTCGTAGCGGCCGCGTTCCCGCACGAAATAGAGGCTGGTATGGCCGCCGGAGACGACGAGCACCGCCGAGGGGAGCGCCAGTTCGCCGTGCTCGAGCACCAGCGACTCGATATGGCCGGCGAGATGATGCACAGCCACGAGGGGAATGCCGAACGACCAGGCCACTGATTTCGCGAAGGACACACCGACCAGCAGCGAGCCGACGAGGCCGGGTCCCTGGGTCACGGCAACCGCCCCGAGGTCGGTCCACGTCACCGCGGCCTGCTCGAGCGCGCGATCGACGACGCCGCAGATGTCACGCAGGTGCTGCCGCGATGCCAGCTCCGGAACGACGCCGCCCCACTCCCGGTGGATGGCGTCCTGCGACGCGACGACATTCGATTTCAGCAGCCATGGCTTCGCCGGATCGCCGGTTTCGGCGACGACGGCCGCGGCCGTTTCATCGCACGACGTTTCAATGGCCAGGAGGTTCATGGGCCCGGCTTCTCCGCGAGCTCCGGGTGAGAGAGTCGTGTCACGCGCCCGCAAACTGGGAAAACGCCTGTTTGAGAGACTCGGAATAGGGCGGCCGCAGAATGCCGCGCTCGGTGATGATCCCCGCGATGTAGCGATGCGGCGTGACGTCGAACGCGGGGTTGCGCGTCTTCGCGCCTTCCGGCGTGACACGCGACGTGCCGAAGTGCGTGACCTCGCGCTGGTCGCGCTCCTCGATCGGAATCTGGCCACCGTCGGGCGTGGCGAGGTCGATGGTGGACAGCGGCGCCGCGACGTAAAAAGGAATGCTGTGCTCGTGGGCCAGGACCGCGACGGTGTAGGTGCCGATCTTGTTCGCGGTGTCGCCGTTGGCCGCGATCCGATCGGCGCCCACGATGACGATGTCGATCTCGCCGTCGCGCATCAGCGGACCCGCCATGCTCTCGGTGATAACCGTCGTGTTGATGCCGTCGCGCACCAGTTCCCACGCCGTGAGGCGGGCCCCCTGCAGGAACGGCCGGGTCTCGTCCGCGAACACGGCGACCTTCTTCCCCTGCTCGACCGCCGCGCGGATGACCCCGAGCGCGGAGCCGTAGCCCGCGGTCGCGAGCGCGCCGGCATTGCAGTGCGTCAGCACGCGGGCGCCGTCCTTCACCATCTCGGCCCCGTGGCCGCCCATGAGCCGGCAGTTGGCGACGTCCTCGTCGTGAATCGCTTTCGCCTCGAAGTCGAGCCGCGCCGACAGTTCCAGCGGTGATTCGCCGGCCTGCGCCCCCTCGGCGAAGGTGCGCTTCAGGCGGTCAATCGCCCAGAACAGATTCACGGCGGTCGGGCGCGTCGCCGCCATGAGATCGCAGGTCCTCTGGAACTCGACCGCGAACTGCGTGGTCCCCTTCGCCGTACTCCGCCGCATGCCGAGCGCGATCCCGAACGCCGCCGCGACCCCGATCGCGGGGGCGCCCCGGATCACCATCGTGCGGATCGCCTTGGCCACTTCGGGAGCCGTGCGGCACCGCACGTACAGTTCCTGGGCGGGCAGCTTGCGCTGATCCACCATGACGATGACGTCGTCCTGAAGGTCGATGGTCGGGAGCATTGCCGTTATTCTAGCAGCCGCGCGTCAAAGGGCAGCGGCAGCAGCTGTGACAATCGCATGCGTCGCTTCACCTCGGACAGATTCGACAGGATGACTTCGATGTCGCCGCAATACTCCCACAAGAGCTGGCGGCACGATCCGCAGGGCGGCGTCGGATCGTCGGTGTCGGCGACGACCGCGATCCGCGTGAAGACGTCGCGCCCCTCCGACAGCGCCTTGTAGAGGGCCACGCGCTCGGCGCACATGGTCAGGCCGTAGGTGGCGTTCTCGATGTTGCAGCCGGTGACGACCTCCGCGGTCGCGGTCTCGAGCGCGGCCCCCACCTTGAACCCCGAGAATCTCGCGCGCGCGCGTTCCCTGGCGTCGACGGCCGCAGCCACGAGCGCCGCGTCGTCGTAAGGGCCTGTCGCGACGCTGTCGAGGGCGATCGGTTCCCACCCGGCTTCGCTGCGGCGGTCGTCCGCGCGGCGGACGGCAACGCGCCGCTCCTCGCTGAGGCGCCGCTCGGCCTCGGGAGGACCGTAGTCGAAGACACGCCGGTCGGCACCGCTGCGCCGGTCGTCCGGCATCCGCCGGTCGTCCTTCCCGCGCCGGTCGGCGATCCAGCCCTGGTCGTCAGAGCCCGGCAATGATGCCCTCGAGCAGCGCCGCGAAGGCATTCCTGACCTGCCGCGCGACCACCATCACTTCGGCGTGGTTCAGCGGCTGCGGCAGCACCCCGGCGGCGGCGTTGGTGATGCACGAGAGGCCGAGCACCTCGAGCCCCATGTGCCGGGCGACGATCGCCTCTGGCACGGTGGACATGCCGACGGCGTCGGCGCCGATCGTGCGAAGGAAGCGGATCTCCGCGGGGGTCTCATAGCTCGGTCCGTGGACGGCGACATAGACGCCGTGACCGAGCCGCAGCCCCTGGGCGCGCGCGACGGTGTCGGCAAGCCCCCGCAGCCGCGCCGAGTAGACCTCCGTCATATCGGGGAACCGGGGCCCGAACGCGTCCTCGTTGGGCCCGACCAGGGGATTGCTGCCGAGGAGGTTGATGTGGTCGTCCATCACCATCAGCATCCCGGGTGTGAGCGCCACGTTCACGCCGCCCGCGGCATTCGTCAGGATCATCGCCGGTATGCCAAGCCGTCCGATGACGCGGGTCGCAAAACTGACGGTGCGGAGATCGTGCCCCTCGTAGAAATGCGCGCGTCCCGACAGCGCGGCGACGCGCTTCCCTGCCAGCGTGCCGATGACGAGCCGTCCGTCGTGGCCGATCACCTTCGCCGCGGGCCAGTGCGGCAGGTCCCCGTACGGGATCGCGACCGCGTCGGTCAGCCGGCCGGCGAAATCGCCGAGTCCGGAGCCGAGGACGATGGCCACCTCCGGCACCGCGGCGCCAGCCCGCTTCCGCACCGCCGCGACCGCTTCGTCGACTTTTTCGAGATACGTCATGTCCGCGCCTCGCCCCTCCCGCCTCGCGCCCCGCTCACAGCAGGAATCCAGCGATGGTGGCGGTGACGAAGTTGGCCAGCGTGCCGGCGAGCATCGCGCGAAAGCCGAGGCGCGCGAGGTCATGGCGTCTCGTCGGCGCGAGCGCGCCGATGCCGCCGATCTGGATGCCGATGGAGCTGAAGTTCGCGAACCCGCACAGCGCGAACGTGGCGATCGTGAACGACTTCGGGTCGAGGGAAGACTGCATGGCGCCGAGCCTGGCGTACGCCACGAACTCGTTGAGCGCCATGCGCGTGCCGAGCAGGTTGCCGATGACCGGCGCGTCGCGCCAGGGCACGCCCATCGCCCAGGCGATCGGCGCGAACACCCATCCGAAGATCATCTCCAGGCTCAGGTGGGCGAGCCCCAGGACGGCGTTGACGAGGGCGATGAGCGCGAGAAACGAAATGAGCATCGCCCCGACGTTGAGCGCGAGCGCCAGCCCTTCGCCGGTGCCGCGGCCGGCGGCGTCGATCACGTTGACGTCGGTGCGCTCGATCTCGAGCTTCACACTCCCCATCGTCTCAGGCACCTGCGTTTCCGGCACGAAGATTTTCGCCATCATCAGCGTGCCGGGCGCCGTCATGATCACCGCCGTGAGGAGGTGCTCGGCCCGGATCCCGAACAGGATGTAGGCCGCCATGATCCCGCCCGAGATGTGCGCCATGCCGGCGGTCATCACCGTCATCAGCTCCGACTCGGTCATCCGCGGGAGGAAGGGGCGGATGGTGAGCGGCGCCTCGGTCTGCCCCATGAAGATGCTGGCCGCCACGTTCAGGGATTCCGCGCCGCTCGCGCGCATCACGCGGTGCATCACCACCGCAAAGCCGCGCACCACGACCTGCATGATGCCGAAGTAATAGAGGATCGCGAACAGCGCCGCGATGAAGATGATCGTCGGCAGCACCTGGAACGCGAAGATGACGCCGTACTGCACGCCTTCCGCGCCGAGGACAGTCGTCATGATCCTCGGCCAGGCTTCCTTGCTGCCGAGCGGGCCGAACACGAAGCTCGATCCGACGAAGGCGAAGTCGAGCAGGTGGTTGATCACCGCCGCGAGCGACTTGAACACCTGCTGGCCGATGGCGGTCTTCAGCACGATGAGGGCGAACAGGATCTGGAGGCCGAGCCCCCACGCCACGGTCCGCGTGTCGATGGCGCGGCGGTTGGTGGAAAAACAATAGGCGATGGTGACGATGACGATGAGGCCGGTCAGCGGCTGGAGGCGCGGGAGGTTCAGGAGGTTGGCGGCCAGCGCGCACACCGCCGCGGCGGCGGCGGCGATCCCGATGACCGCGAAGTCGCGGCGCTCGTACGGCACGCGCGCCGGGGGCTGGTGCGCGATGTCGCCGCTGACTCCCTGGTCCGTCGTGGCCATCAGACCGTCCTTCCTTGAATGCGGTCGAACACCAGCGGGCGCGAAGCCACGGGCGCGTCACCGAGCTCGATTGCCGACTCGAGCAGCCGGCGGGCCTCGGCAAGGCCGTGCCCGCCGCGGTGGTGAATCTCCATGATCGGGTCCCCCGCCTTCACGCGCGTGCCCACGGGGGCCACGATCAGGAAGCCGACGGCAGGGTCGATCGCCGCGTCGAGCCGATCGCGCCCCGCGCCAAGCCCCACGGCGGCGCGCCCGACCGCTTCGGCGCGCATCGCGACGACCACGCCCTCACGCGACGCCGCGATGACGTCGCGATCAGGGGCCGCGGGCAGGCGGCGGTAGTCGTCGATGACCCGCGGATCCCCGCCCTGGTTGGCGATGATCTGGCGGAATTTCTCGACGCCGGCGCCCGACGAGAGCGCCGTGCGGACGCGGACGTCCGCCCGGGCGACGTCGGGCTCCAGTCCGGCCAGCACGAGCATCCGCGCGGCGAACTCAACCGAGAGGGACTCGAGATCCGTGGGGCCGTTGCCCTTCAGCGTCTCGATGGATTCGATGATCTCGAGCGCGTTACCGACGGCGCGGCCGAGCGGCGCATCCATTCTCGTCAGGAGGGCTTCGGTCCGCACGCCGGCCAGCTCCCCCGTGTCGACGAGCGACCGGGCGAGCGCCCGCGCATCCGCTTCCGTCTTCATGAACGCGCCGTCGCCGCATTTCACGTCGAGCACCAGCCCCGCGATACCCTCGGCGATCTTCTTGCTCATGATGGAGGCGGTGATGAGCGGAATGCTTTCGACCGTGCCCGTGACGTCGCGGAGCGCATAGAGCTTCCGATCCGCCGGCGCGACCTCGGATGTCTGTCCGACGAGCGCGCAGCCGATGGTGGCGACCCCCCGGCGCAGCTCCTCGAGCGAGAGGCCGGTCCGGAATCCCGGAATCGACTCCAGCTTGTCGAGGGTGCCCCCCGTGTGCCCCAGCCCGCGCCCCGACATCATCGGGACGCACGCGCCGCACGCGGCCGCCAGCGGTGCCAGGATGATCGAGGTCTTGTCGCCGACCCCCCCCGTGCTGTGCTTGTCGACCGCCACACCCGCCAGCCCCGGATAGTCCACTTTCACGCCCGATCGGACCATGGCCTCGGTCAGCGCGGCGGTCTCCGCGGCCGTCATCCCACGCAGCACGATAGCCATGAGGAGGGCTGAGGCCTGGTAATCGGGGAGGGTTCCATCGGTCACCCCGGCCACGAACCATTCCAGCGCGGCCCGGTCCAGCTGGCCCCCATCCCGTTTCGTGCGAATGAGATCGACGGCACGCATCAAGTCGGGGAGAAGTATAATTCCGATTCCCTTCGCCCATGGCGGATGTCCCCACCCTTTCACCGGATGTCTCCCGGAGCGTCTCGGCTCTCGCGCGGACCCTGGTCGCCGCGGCGCGGAGCTGGGCGCTCTATCCCGCCGAGCATCCCGCGGTCCGCGGATCGCTCGATCGCCTCCGAACTTCGATCGCCGAGACGTGCAGCGGCCAGATCTTCGCGTTCGGGGTGACCCCGGACAGCCTGCTGGTGGGCGGCATCCCGGTGGGGGGCCGCGATGCCGGCACCGTCGCCGAGGCCGCGCGGTGGCTTCACGACCGGGACATCCTCCAGCTCACCTTCTCGGGCGAGGTCACCGTCCCGGCGCTTCAGCGCCTGCTCGCGGTCCTGTCGGAGGACTCGCGGATCATCCGGCAGCGCGGGGGGCCCGCG
>JANOJK010001079.1:0-5445 GCA_031408165.1 Acidobacteriota bacterium
GACGGCGTGCCCGCCCCGCGGCATCGGCCTTTCCGCGTCGCATCGGGCTGCCGCATCCGCTGCGGCGCCCGCACCCGAGGCATGCGTCTCACGCTCGCCGTCCGTGGCGGGTTCGACGTGCCGGCCACGCTCGGCAGCCGCGCCACCCACCTCGTGAGCCGCATGGGCCCCTTCGGCGGACGCGCCTTGCGGGCGGGGGACAGGCTCCCGGTCGGTTCTCAGGGTTCTCAGGGTTCTCAGGGTTCTCAGGGTTCTCAGGGTTCTCGGGGTTCTCGGGGTTCTCAGGGTTCTCAGGGTTCGCCGCGTTCGCCGATGCCGCTCGATCTGCCGGACGGGGGCGCCCACCTCCGCGTCCTGCCGTCGGCGCACCGCGAGCGGTTCACCGACGAGGCGTGGGGGTTGCTGGTGCGGATGCGGTTCACCGTCAGCCCGCAATCCAATCGCATGGGCTACCGCCTGGATGGGCCCGTGCTGCAGCACGTCGGCCCGGCTGACATCCTTTCCGAAGCGATGCCGATTGGCGCCGTGCAGGTGCCGGCCTCCGGCCAGCCGATCCTGTTGATGGCGGAACGGCAGACGACCGGCGGCTACGCGACGATCGCGAACGTGATTACGGCGGATCTTCCCGTCGCCGGCCAGCTCGCGCCCGGGGACTGGATCGCGTTCATGCCGGTGACGCCCGCGGACGCGATTGCCGCGTTGCGCGCGCGCGAGGCCGCGCTCGCCGGAGCGACGCCGTGAGCGGCGCCGGCTTCGCCGCCCGGCTGGCCTCCGCGATTCCGCCGGACCGCGTGCAGCGTCACGCGCCGCTGGCGGCGTTCACGACGTTCAAGGTGGGCGGCCCGGCGGACTGGCTCGTCCACGCGCAGCGCGCCGGCGACGTGAGAGCGACGCTCGACGCGGCGCGCGCGATCGGGCTGCCGGTGACGGTCCTGGGAGGGGGCTCGAACGTCCTCGTATCCGACGCCGGCATCCGGGGCGTGGTGATTCGGGTGCACGGCGGCGACGTGCGCGCCATCAGCGAGGACACGATCCGCGCGGACGGGGGCCTCACGATCAACGGCCTCGTGCGCTGGACGATCGGCCGCGGCGTCGCCGGGCTCGAGGCCTGGGCCGGCACGCCCGGCACGGTCGGCGGCGCCATCTACGGCAACGCGCACTTCAAGGGACGCTTGATCGCGGAGCTCGTGGAAAGCGTCGCGGTGATGGGAACGCGGGATGGAGAGGCGCGGGAGCTTCGCGTCCTTGCCGCCGACATGGAGTTCGGGTACGACCGCAGCCGGCTGCAGCGCACGCGGGAGCTGGTCCTGTCCGCGGATTTCCGCGTCGGCCGCGGCGACCCGGCGGCGCTGCGCGCCGTCGCCCGCGACTCGCTGGCGTATCGGAAGCGCACCCAACCGCTGGAGTCCGCGAGCGCGGGTTGTATCTTCCAGAATCCGGATCCTGCGGTCGACCGCGTGCCAGACGGCATTCCCCCCTCGGCAGGGGCGCTGGTCGATCGCGCCGGCCTGAAAGGCACCCGGGAAGGCGGGGCGCGCGTGTCCCCGACGCATGGAAATTTCATCGTCAACGAAGGCGGGGCGACCGCGGACGACATCCGCCGCCTCATCGAGCGCTGCCGCGCGCAGGTCTGCGCGCAGTTTGGCGTCGAGTTACGGGATGAGATTGTCTATCTCGGCTTCTAACGAAGCTCGCCTCAAACCGCCGAGTGACGGGCGTGACCTCGGCCGACAGCGCGTGCTATGCCTGAAGCGCGCCTGTTACGGGCGACGGCCCATAAGATCTTCGTGCCTTCGAGCCTTGGTGTCTTGTCTACGTGAAGGAGTCGTGACGGACGGGCGGGCGGGTCGGCGAATCTTCGTTTGAGAACGGACGGTTGAGGTGCGATGGCTTCATTAAGGATCGAAGGCGGACGGACGCTGTCCGGGCGTATGGCGGTCGAAGGCAACAAGAACTCGGCGCTACCGCTCATCGCCGCGTGCCTGCTGACGGATCGCCCGTGTGAAATCTCGAACGTCCCGCGGATACGGGACGTCGCCGTGCTCCTCGAGTTGCTCGAGGGGCTGGGGGCGCGCGTGGAGGGGAAGGGGACCGGCACCCTGCGGATCCAGTGCGAGCGCGTGACGAGCGACCGGCCGGACCCCGTCCTCGTCGGCCGGCTCCGGGGATCCGTGCTGCTGCTCGGGCCGCTGCTCGCGCGGAGGGGGTCGGCCCGGCTGGCGCCTCCCGGGGGGGACTTCCCGGCTCGCCGGAGTATCTCGACCCACCTCGACGCGCTGACCGCGATGGGCGCCGTGCCGCTCGACGAGCCCGGCCACGCGATGCACGCGCCGGACGGGCTGAGGGGCGCGTCCTTCTATCTCGGCGAGGCGTCCGTGACCGGGACGGAAACCGCGCTCCTTGCGGCCGCGGCCGCCGAGGGTCCCTCGGAGATCCGCCATGCCGCGATGGAGCCACACGTCGTCGAACTTTGCGAGTTTCTGCAGGACATGGGTGTCGGCGTCGAGGGCGCCGGCAGCTCGACGCTCCGGGTCCACCCCGCATCCACGCGCACCGGCGCCGCGCACCGGCTGCGGGGCGATTACATCGAGGCGGGGAGCTGGGGCGTCGTCGCCGCGATCACCAACGGCCACATCGAAGTGACGGGCGTGCGCTCCGAGGATCTCGAGGTGATCGCCGCGCCCATGAAGCGCATGGGCGTCGATTGTTCGTACGACGACGACACGCTCGTGATCCGTCCGTCGAGGCTGCGCGCTGTGCGGCGCATCACCACGGGGCTGTGGCCGGGCTTTCCAAGCGACCTCGTGAGTCTCGTGACGGTGCTCGCGACGCAGGCGGATGGACGCACGCTCGTCCACGACTGGCTGTACGAGCTGCGGCTCTTCGCCCTCGAGCAGATGAGCGCGATGCGGGCGGATCTCTTCCTGTGCGATCCGCACCGCATCATCGTGAGCGGGCCCACGAAGCTTCGCGGCCGCGCGCTCGACAGCCGCGACCTGCGATCGGGGATGGCGTTGATTGCGGCGGCGCTGGCCGCGGAAGGAGAGAGCACGGTCACGCCGCTCGAGACCGTCGAGCGCGGCTACGCCTCACTAATCGAGCGTCTGCGCAGCCTCGGCGCGCAGGTGGAACGAGTTGACGGTTAACGATTCACGGTCCCCCCGCCGCCCGGCTTTTTCGGCGCGGGGGGCGTCGCCTTCGGGAGCATCGTCCCCGGCAGCGCACCCTGCAGCGGCTGCGGGAAGGGGGGTTGCACGGCCTGCGGCGGCGGCGCAGGCAGCGCGGGCGCGGGCGGTTGCGCGGCGGCGGGCAGCTCGAGCGGCTCGTCCTTCGGCGCCCCGCCCGGCGGTCCGAGAATCTCGGAGAGCGAGGACGGTCCGGACTCCCGTCCCAGCCTGAACGGCCGGAGATCCGCTTCGGTGACATCCAGGACGCGGACGATATGCGGCGTCAGCGTCAGGATGATGTCGGTCTGCTGCGTCTCGCGGCGGTTGTTCGCGAAGAGCCGGCCGATGATCGGCACGTCGCTCAGGCCGGGAATGCCCGACATGACGGTGCGCTCATCGTCGCGGATGAGCCCCGCGAGCATGTTGGTTTCGCCGTCTTTCAGCCGGATGGTCGTGCTGATTTCCCGGTTCCCGAAGGTCGGCAGACCCCCGAACCCGGCGCTGCTTCCGAGGCTCGACAGCGTGACCTTCAGCGCCAGCGTGACATCGTCATCGTGGTGCAGCCTGGGCGTGATGTCGATGTTCACGCCGACGTTCCGGTAGGTGTAGGACGTGATGGGCTGCGTGTTCACTCCGCCGGCGGCGATTGGCGCGAACGTCGTGACCGGGACCGGAACCTCTTCGCCGAACCGCGCGGATGCGGTCATGCCCTCCGCGGTGCGGAGGTGGGGGTTGGCCAGGGTCCGCGTGGCGCTGTCGGTCTTCAGCAGCCGGTAATACAGTCCCGGAATGCCCGAGAGGAACACGTCGGCGGCGGTCAGGTTCCTCAGGTTCGCCAGTGTGAAATTGTCGCGGTTCACGTCGGCCGATCCGGAGATGCCCGGCGAGGCGGGCGAGGCGATCTGCAGCCCGTAGTCCCGGAGCTTCGTCCTATCGACCTCCAGCAGCTCCACATCGATCACGACTTCGGGCCGCGCCTTGTCGATCGCGTTGATCAGCTTCACGGCGGCGGCGACGCGCTCGGGCGTGTCCTTGATGGAGATGGAGTTGGTCGCGCTCATGGGGGAGATCTGCCGGATGTCGACGACCACGCGGAGGAGATCGATCGTCTCCTTCATGTCGGCGTTGCTCAGGTAGATGGTCCGGATAACCGTTTCCTCGTACTCGCGCCGCTTGGGGGGCGTGTCGGGGATGATGGTGATCGTCCTCGGCGCGGTCACCCGGTAGAACGTGTGGGTGCTGGCCGTGAGCGCCGCCAGCGCGTCCTGCAGGGTCGCGTTGCGAAGGTCGATGCTGAGCGGCTGGTCGCGGAACGCGGAGTCGAAGATCGTGCTGATGTTCGCGAACCGCCCGACGGTCAGGAACACCGCTTTCGACGTGGCGCCGTTGCCGAACACCAGCGAGGCCGGCAGCTTGATGCCGTCGGGCAACTCGAGGCCGGGCGCCGGGGAGATCGCGGGTGCGATCGATCAGGCTCTCGAGCTCGGTCCGGCCCGCGCGCGTCACCGCCAGCTTGTTGCGGAGCCGCTGGCGCGCATCCTTCAACGCCGTGTCGACCTGCGCATCGGTCGGGTTCAGCTCGGCGGCGACCTGGTATTCGAGGACGGCTTCTTCGTAGCGCTCCAGGCCGGCGAGCCGGCGGCCGCGCACGGCGTGTGCCTGCGACGCGCGCAGCTTGGCGCGGTCGAGCGCCAGCCGCGCGTCCGCGTTCGCCGGGTTGGCCCGGGCGAGCTTCGTGTATTCGACCACGGCGCGGTCGTAGTCCTGCGCGATCTCCGCCTGGCGCCCCCGCCGCATCCCCGACGAAGCGGCACAGCCGGCCGCGACCGACAGCACCACTGCGAGCACGAGCGGGGCGCGCCACTCAGCGAGCGATGACATCGGCCCCCTTCGGAATCTTGAAGGTGAACACGCTGTCGGCGAGTCCGACGTTCTCCCGGTAATTACTGAACTGGAAAGTCGAGCGTCCGCCTTGCTGATCGGCGGCGGTTAGCGATTGGATCTGCATGGTCCCGGGATCCACGCCCAGCACGAGCCAGTCGTAATCGCGCTGCTTCTGCTTCGGATCGAGCCGCAGCGCCAGCGCGCCGCCCGCCGCCCCCTCCGCATACTTCACGGTGAAGTCGCGCGTAAGGTGGCCCTTGCCCGCGAGAAACAGCACCGCCGTCGTGGCTTCATCGGCTGGCGGCACGTCGCCGACGATGACCTGCTTGTCGGCGGGGATGTAGGAGTAGATCTTGCGGCCGTCCGACACGAAGAGCTTCTTGTCAGGTGCGGT
>JANOJK010001172.1:0-3991 GCA_031408165.1 Acidobacteriota bacterium
CGGACACCTTCGCAACTACAACAAGGGTATTGCGATGGCGAAGGGCGAGTACATCTGGCTGATCTCGGCGGACGACGTGTTGCGCGATCCTCGCTGTTGGCTCCGTATGACCAGCTATTCTTCCGACGGCCTCAGGCCCGGCGCACGGGGACGACGAACGAGATCTCTTCGGCGATCCAGGACGGCGTGGCGCTGCCCTGACACGCGCCCCACTGGGACAGCGGCTCGTTTCCGAAGCGCACGACACCGCTGTGGCGGGTCTTGTCCTTGTCGACCTTCGGGTTGATATCGACGTACCCGAGTGTGTAGCGCAGCCGTTCGACGTCCGCGGGCGCGCCCGTCAGGAACTGCCAGTTGCCGCCGACGCCGTGCATGGCGGCGTAGTCGCGCAGCTTCTCTGGCGTGTCTTCCTCGGGTTTGAGGGTAATCGAGATGAAGAAGATCTCATGCGAGACCTTCGCCTTCAGCAACTGCTGCGCCTTGACCAGGTTCGACGTGATCAACGGGCAGACGCCTTCGCAGACGGCGTACATCATGTTGATCACGACAATCTTGTCTTTCAGCAGATCGTCGTAGAACCGCACGTGCCGCCCGTGGTGCGTGATAAGCGGCACGTTCGGAAACGATCGCTGCCGCAGGATCTCCCGCCCGGAGAGGGGCGGGGCAAACTGCGGGGTGTCGGCCGGGGCACTGCGCCCGGCGCCCGTCCACAACTCTCGCCGGCTGATGGGTTTCATGAACAATCTCCTACGGTCGTGAGTTGGTGTCGCCGGTCACGCCAATGTCGAACCGGAGCATCATCGCGTGGTCCTCGTGGAGGGTGTTGTGGCAGTGCATCACATAGCGGCCCGTGAAGTCACGGAACCGCATGCGCACCGTCACGTCGCCACCTTCCCCGATCCGGACCGTGTCCTTGCGTGCGAGCTGGACGCCCGTGCTCGTGCCGGAGCAGCCGTCGTAGCAGTACTGGTTCCGCCAGCGGCTGTAGCCGTCGTTGTCGTTGCCGCTGCTGCCGTACAACCCCGGCGCTCCCGCGGTCATCTGGAACTCCTCGAAGTGCACGTGGATCGGGTGCGACCATCCACGGCCGCTCGAGAACCGCCACTGCTCCATGGTGTTCTGCTTCACCACGAATCGCGGCGTGTTGCCGTTGAAGAACCGGCTGTTGATCGACCACTGGCCGTTCCAGTCCTGGTCGAAGTCGAAGCTGCGCGACACCGCCGGAGTCCCGGCGACGCTTGGGAGCGCGTAGTATTTCGGGGCGGTCGCCGGATCGACGCTCTGATCCGCGACGACCGGGCCGTCGACTACGATCTTCAGCAGCAGATCCCCCGTTCCGCCGGGACTCAGGCTGCCCGACGGCCCGCGACCGTCATTCTGGTCCAGACGGTTTTCGATGTAGAGCGTCTTGCCGGCGTACTTCGAGAAGTCGATGATCACGTCGGAGCGCTCGGCGACGCCCAGCGCGACCGCCGGCACCTGCACCGGCCCGGGAAGCAGGTTGCCGTCGTTCGAGATCTGCCACACGGGATTGCTCCCGCCCGCGTTGTTCAGATCGGTCAGGTAGAGCTGCATGAAGCGCGAGGGACCGCTGTTCAGCCACCGGAAGCGATAGCGCCGGGGCGAGACGTGCAGCACCGGCTGGACGACGCCGTTCACCAGGAACTTGTCGCCGAGGATGCCGTCGAGATTGAACGCGTCGAACGCCAGCATGCCCGTGGCGCAGTCGAACACTTTGTCCGCGAACATCATCGGGATGTCATAGGTCGGGAAGCTGGGGAGTCTGAACCCGGTCGTCTCGTTGCCGGTGTCGTACTGGTTGAACAGGAGGTAGAAGCCGGCAAGCCCCTTGTAAGCGTTCTGCGCCGTGAAGCCGAGGCGATGATCGTGGTACCACAGCGTGCTCAACGCTTCGTTGATGTCGCCGTTGGGCGCGTGCGTGGACTTGAAGCCCGCGAGCGCGTTGGGATAGTACTGGTCGTAGTACTGGCCGACGCCGAAGAAATCCCCCGGGAAGCCGTCGCTCTCCGACGGGGTGTGCCCGTTGTGAAGGTGCGTGCTCACGGAGTTCATCCCGAAACCCCCGTTGGCGGCGGGGAGCTGGTTGACGTTGCGAATCAGCACCGGCTGACCGTACTGCGCCGCATACGTGGGTCCGGGCGCCGAGCCGTCGAACGTCCAGAGGTTCTGAAGCGGCAGCTGATTCGACACCCGGATCTGCGCCAGCCGCTGCGTGACCTGGTACGCAATCGGCGTCGGGAACGGCAAGCCGAGCGCGGGTCCCTGGTGCGTTCGCGTGCGACCTTCGTACTTGAGACCGGTCGCCGGATTGATCGCCGTGTTCGGGGCGATGCTCGGGGCGGGGGAGAGCGAGGACCACGCCACGGGCTGCTTGACCGGCGGGATCGGCAGCGGCATCGTGAACGGCGTGGTCGCGGGGCTCGCGCATTGCCCCCCTCCGCTGCCGCCGCCCCACTGGACGGCGCGAGCGCTCAGCCCGTTCTTGGCGAGCAGTAGACCCCCGCCGGTCAGAAGGCCCAATCGGAGCAGATCGCGCCGGTTCATCAAGCCGGCTTCGATCAGTTCCTGGCGGTTCCGGAACGCGGCGTACATTGCCTTGTGCCGCGCGCGTGAGACACGTTCCCCCCGGCTGTTGAAATACATGGCAGCTCCTTGGCCCTCGTTTGAACAGTCCTCTCCCCCGGACATCCGCTGTGCGGCGTCGGCGGTGTTGGTTATTTGTCTGAGAGGCTGTGGATGAGTTTAGCGGGGGATTCGGGCGACCTCAATGCGAATACACGCGATTTGAGGGGTAAAACGCCGGATCCGGGCGGTGTGGGAGGGGCGATTTACCTACGTCTAATAAATGGGCCGATTCCGGCAGGCCGCTCGATCAGGAAACGGTCGCCTCGTCCGACGAGTCTCGTACCGCGGCTTACTGAGGCGTCAGGAGCGACGAGTGTGGGCGAGCGGACCGAGCACGGCGGCGAGCGTGTCGAGACGCAGAGGCTTCGGCAGGTAGCCGTCCATGCCGGACGCGCGGCACCTCTCTTCCTCGCCGAGCATCACGTTGGCCGTGAGTGCCAGGATGAACGTCCCACTGCCATGCGGCTGCATCCTGATTCGACGCGTGGCTTCAAGGCCGTCGATGTCGGGCATCCGCACGTCCATGAGGATGACGTCGTACGCCTGAGTGTCCGCCCGTGCGACCGCCTCGAGGCCGCTCGAGACCTCGTCCACCGCGAGCCCCAGTTCTACGAGCATCAGACGGATGACGCGGCGGTTCGCGTCGTTGTCTTCCACGAGCAGAATCCTCATCGCTCCAGGGGCAAAGCGCGGCGTCTCGACTCTTCGCTCCGACCACGGCACCGGCGGCGCACCGACATTCGCGGCAGCGCACAGCGCATCGAAGAGCGGCTGCGCCCGGACGGGAGTCGGCAGGAAGCAATCAGCAGAGGCGGTCCGGTTCGCGTCCGCGCGCGATCGGGTCAACGCGATGACGGGCAGGATCTCGCCGGCCCGCACCTTGCGTCTGACGAGCGCGGCATCGTACAGGGAGCCGCCAAGCGCGTCCGCATCGACGACGATCGCGTCACATCGTCCGTGGACCGCGGCCGCCGCGGCGTCGCCGTCCGCAGGTTCGATCACCTCCGCGTGCCACTCGGCCAGAAGCGATCGGATCTGGCGGCCGAGGATCCCGGGAGCCAGTAGCGCGAGCACCCGCACGCCCGACAGCGATCCGGCGAGCAGATCCCTCTCCGGCCGATCCTTGGGCACACGGGCGCTGAAAGCGAACGTGAAGGTGCACCCCTGGCCCCGAGCGGACTCGACAGTCAGCGAGCCGCCCAGCAGACGGCTGAGGCCTTGTGATATCGGCAAGCCGAGTCCGGCGCCGCCATGCCCACCGGTGATCTCCGAGTCCACCGTGCTGAAGCGCTGGAAGAGCCTGTCGTGCAGGTGCGCGGGAATGCCCGGGCCCGTGTCCGTCACC
>JANOJK010001177.1:0-6105 GCA_031408165.1 Acidobacteriota bacterium
TCCTTGCGGCGACGGCGAGGGTTCATGGGCTGACGCTTGTGACCCGGAACGAGCCGGACTTTGCGGGTCTCGGCGTGACCACGGCCAATCCGTCGCGGTCGTGAGTTGACGAGCCATTCACCGGCCATCGTCCACCATTCACCCGATGGCCGTGTACCTGACCTGCCCTGTCCCCGGGCCGAGGGGCGGCGGATTCAGATTCGGATCAATGGCGTTCAGACGGTCGATTACGTCGAAGAGGACCCGAATATCGAAACGACCGGCGTCATCGCCGTTCAGATCCACGGCGGCCCGCCCAGCGAGGCGTGGTACAAGGACATCACACTGCTGGACCTGTCCTCCAAGTAGAGCTCGACGTCTTTACTTTGCGAGCTTAGCTTGGACGTCCTGGGCTCACCGGACAGCACATCAGCGGCGCCTTAGCCTTCCCTCGGCCGGCTGATCGGCCCGCGGGGGAGAGGCGCGTCCGAGAACTGGCCTTATGTTGCCTCGCGACCCGGTCCTGCTTCCTCTCGTCTTTCCGGTCGGACATGGGCTACGTATGACGCTGACGGCTCCGTCTGGACCGATCCCGAGCACGACGCGCAGCTCGAGAAAACGGTCGAACTGGCCTGCAAGCGCAAGCCCCGACGAAGTTAAGCCGGAGGTGGAAGTCGAAGACGCGAGCCGAGATCAGCCCTGACCGCGAAGTCGGCGGTAGATCGGTCCCATCGCGGTAATCATGAGCGGTGCAGCGGAACGTTCACTTCAACCCGGCGAGATACTCGGCGACCGCTCTCATCTCCTCGTCGGTGAGACGTCCGGCCACGAGGCGCATGACGCGCGCCCGGTCGTTGCGGCGCGTGCCGCTCTTGAAGTCCACCAGCTGCTGCACGCTGTAGGCTTGACGCTGGCCGGCCAGGCGAGGATAGCGTTGGGTGCCCACGCCATTGGGCAGGTGGCAGCCGATACACCCCGGCACACCGGTGGCGAGGTTGCCCTCCTCGTACAACACCTTGCCACGGGCCGCCAACTCTGGGTTCTCCACCGCGCTCGGCGCGGGCGTCTGAGTGGCGAAATGGGCCGCCATGCCGGGGATCTGCTGTTTCTTCAAGACCCCGAACACGGGGGCCATGATGTCGCTCTTGCGCTTGCCGGACAGGTAGTCGCGGAGCTGCTTCTCCAGGTAGGTGGCATGCTGTCCGTCGAGCTTGGGGAAGGTCGGCGGTGCCTGCGGCCCCCCCTCGCCCCCAGCGTGGCAGGGGACGCACGCCGCGACCGTGAGCGACCCCGCTCCCTGCGCCCCCAACAGGGGCGACACCCCCAACATCCAGATGAAAATGCCGGCGCGCGTCCATGTCCGCACGGCAACCCCTCCTTGGGAGCACGTAGTGATGCGCCCTAGTGTCACAGCCTGTACCGGAAGAACGCACCGAACATGTGCACCTTGTAATTCTGCGGCCCGAAGTCGAGATAGGCGGCGTTGTTGGCGGGCATCGGATTCACGCTGATACCGTCGTAATGCCAGTCGCGGAGGCGATCGTCCTCGTACCGGTAGAGCAAGCGGAGAGACAGCCGCTTGCGAATCGGCACCATCGCGTTGGCTTCAACGATGTTCTGGATGAAGACGAGGTCGGACCAGCCGTCGCCCGCGAGCGCCACCTGTGTGGCATTGAGTCCCAGTGCCGTGGGGTTGTACGCGTATCGGATTTTTGTGCGGCCGTTGATATAGGTGTATGCGACGTCGGACAGGACTTTGCCCATCTCGTAGTGCAAGCCAAGACCGGCGACCGTATTGTGATCTTTTTGCGAGACATCCCAGGTTCGGCTGATTGGAAAGAGCGGACTGACAGGCGACGCCGTCCCGCACAGCGATCGCCAGTTCGCCGGCACCGTCTGCTGCGTCGAGACGATCGTCGAGCCGGCCGGCGGCGCCGGTGGAACTCCGGTCGCGTTGGTCTGAACTGAGCCATCGCTGAAGAAATAATAGAAGTTGCCCATCACGCAAGCATTCGGCTGCAGGCCGGCCTGATGTTGCGCTCCCTGCTGGTAGGTGTAGAACCCGTACGCGCTGGTCGTCGGAGACGGCTGCCAATTGAGTTCCACCGACGGCGATGTCAGCTTGTAACGTTCGTTGCGTCCATACTCCGATGCGGGATACTCGACGTCTCTCGCCTGGAGACTGAAGCTGGCATCGAGCGCCGGCCCGATGCCGTAGTTGAACCTGGCATTGAGGACGTTCTGGTTACGGTCGGCGACATCGAATCTCCGGAATTGATCCATGTTGCGCAGCCACGTCCCCATGTTCGTCGTCGTCGCGGTGGGGACGGGTCCCACCGACGTGCTGTAGAACTCGGCCAACGGAACCGACAAAAAGTCGCTGCCGCGGCGTCGGCCGTATTCGTACGACATTCGGAGCGTGCCAGTCGCCAAAGCGCGGTTGACGTAGCCGAGTCGAATCTTGTCCTCCGCCGTCTCATTACGGTCGCGATACTTGCGATCAAAATGCTCACGCTCGTACGTGCCTTCCAGGCTGTTGCTCCGATTGGCGCGGTAGTCGGCCGTGACGATGGAGTTCGTTTGCCGATATTCATAAGGCACGTTCCGAATCGGGACGTCACCAGCATTCGGCGCCAACCCCAGGGTTCGCGTGGCGGCGAAGTTACACCCGGTGCCGTTAAAACCGGTGTTCAGCGTACCCGGCGGGTTATTGCCAACCGTCAGATTCGGCGTCATGAACGATCCGCCCGAGCCGTTGTTCAGCAGACGGCCCCACTGGCCGGTCAGCGGATTGCAGGCAAAGAACTCCGTGCTGTTGTCGGTCTCGAAGTAGCGGAACTTGCCCTTCACGGCCAGCGCCGGCGCGGGATTCAGGATGATCGCAAGGTCGGCAAGCGTCGTGTCGATGCGCGCATCGGCCGATAGCTTGCTCAGTGACCCGGTCGTGTTCCAGGCATTCGCGGTGGAGACGCCGTTGATGGTGCCGCCGGTCAACGGCTCGAGTGCCCACGGAATCAAGTTGTCGTTCTGCTGCGACCGGCCGAGCGACACGACGCCGGTAAACCGGCTCTTGAGAAACTTCGGGAACTTCCTGGCCAACTCTGCCTTGACGTTCAAGAAGTCGTTGCTCGGATACAGGTCGAACTGCCCGCGGGTAAACGTCGTCGACGGCACGCCTTGGATGGTACTCGTCTGAATGAACAACGGGTTCTCGAACGTCAGGGTGTCGATGTCGTTCTGGAAGAACGACGCGGCGACCTGCAGATTGAGGTTGGTCATCGGGTTGGCGAACTGAAGCCCCGCCAGTACGTCCTGCGTGCTGTAGTCAATCGATTCCGGAATCTCGACGTTGCCGCCACCGCCGAGGCCGCCAAAGACCGCCCCGAACGGGCGACTGCCGTTGCGACGCTCGTTGGTGTAAGTGGCGAAGGCTTTCCAGTTTGCGGGCAGCGTGAAATCGACGCGTGCCCGGCTTCTCTTCCTCGTCAGCTCGAGGTCAGAGTCCGGCGTCGACGCGATCGCAGGAAGGATGTTCGCCTGCGTTGTATTCGCATCGGTCGTCCCTCCCGGGCGAAGTCCTCTCAGCGTAAGAACGTCGCTGCCGACGCCGTCCCATAACGATTTGTACGTCGTCGTAAACACGTGCGGTATTTCGCTGAAGGAACCGCGCACCCGCCACGCGTTGTATCGTCCGACATCCACGCCGTAGTACTGATCGCTCTGAGCGACTCCACCGCCCAGGGCGTCGAGGTGAAATGCGCTTTTCGGCCGCTCGAGCATGAAGGTGAAGTTGTTCAGGTAGGCGCCGCTCTCGAGATCCTTGTATTCGCGGAACTTGGCAGCTCGCTTGTCGCCGCCGACAGCGATCCCGCCAAACTCGACCGTCCCGCGGTACAGCAGTCCGCCCGCCGTTTTCGACGGCTCCTTTACGAGCGGTGCGGCCGGTATGAGCAATCCCGTAGGAGTGCGCGAGTTCACCGCGATACCCAACCCCTCGGGGTCACGTTCGACGATTGAGCTGACGCCGCGCGGATTCAACGCGTTGCCCGGCGTGGCGTCCTGACCCTCGCGAGGATCGGCATACGCCATCGAGGCCGTCAACCGCAGCACCCCGATACCCAGGGTGATGACCGAGGCATACCAACGAATCTTCATCAAGGTCTCCCGCACTGTTGACCCGCAGCGCAAGTTGAGTCAGCGCTGGAAACGTTGACCAGCCGGATGATTGCTGCCGTGGATCTGCGAGTGGCAGTTCTGGCAGGTGCGCCCGATCACACGCGGACTCTGTCCCCCTCCCAACAGCGCACCGGCAGCCGACTGTCCGTCTCGGAAAAACGGGCCGCTATGACCGACCGACAAGTTGTGGCACTGCTGACAAAGGTAGGGACGCGCCGCGACGAGCAGCTTGTCATGGTTGGAACCATGAGGCTGATGACAGTTGATACAGCTTTCGCGAACGGGCGCGTGTTCCCAGAGCAACGGCCCGCGTTTTTCGGCGTGGCAGGTGTAGCAGACGTCGTTGACCGAATCCGCCTTGAGAAGAGCGCGGGTCGTCGAGCCGTGCGGATTGTGGCAGTCGACGCAGGACATCTTGCCTTCGGGCAGCGGCATGTGCGAACGCTTGCGGAACTCGGCGCGCTGCTGCTTATGACACTGGTAACAGGTCTCTGAGATGCTCTGCCGGGCCAATAGACTGCTGGGTGACAGCTTCTGCATGGGGTTGTGGCAATCGGCACAGCCAAGTTTGTTCTTCGCGTGCATCGACCCCGGCCAGTGCAGGCGATTGCCACCCTCGTGGCAGGTCAAGCACTGGGCATTCTGCACGTCGACCGGTGTTCCCCAACGCTTGGTGAACCCGATCAGCGCCGTCTTGTCGAGCGCGTTCTTGGCGTGATTTGAACCCGGTCCGTGACAGGCTTCGCACCCCAGCCGCTCGCGGTCGTTCCTGGGATTCAGCCGGAAGATCTTCGCATGCAGCGTCTCGCTGAAATGCAGGTTCTCCTGGTTGTGGCATGCCAGACACCGCGCCTCGCCGATGTAGTCCCCAACCTTCCCGGCGGGCTGCACGGCGGCCTGCATGGCGCGTTGCGCGGCAGGCTTCACGGCCTTGGCCTGGCCCAAGCACACCATCAGTGTCACAAGGCCTATACCGATTGTCAGCGTCCGCCGCACTCGGGGCGTTTGTCCGATCGTCCGCATGCGCTCCTTTCTCTCTATGCTTCTTCGGCCTTCCGCCGTTCGCAGTCCGCGGTTTGACTCAGCCCCAAGTCTCCGTAGATGACGCGAGCCGTGACGCCGCTAGCATCGGGCATGCCAGCAGGCCCCATGACCGCGAACGGTTCCGAACAGATAGACGCGCGCGACTATTTGGAGGCAGTTTCCAGTGCCACACAGGGTCCGCGCCACCGGCGGTCACACGTCCTCACTTACGAACTTCGTTTGCGACTTTCGCGGAGCGAAAACCTGACGGGCCAGCCTTCTCCCATTCCTCACGCGTCACCGGCGTCTTCTGGTGCAGGTGGACGAAGGTGCCTTTCTTGTTGCCCACGACGATGTCGGGCAGCCCGTCGCCATTGACGTCCGTGGCAACCACCTGGGTGCCGACGCCTGAATCGTCGTCTATCCGATGGGGGATGAAATCGACGCTGCCATCGCCGTTCCTGGCGAGCTTGAACCAGTAGAGGACGCCCGGCGAGTTGCGGTCTGGATCGCCGGTACGACCGTGCGACCAGAAGCGTTTGCCAGTGACGATGTCCTTGACGCCATCCCCGTCGATGTCCGCGAGGTCGATGGCGTGCAGTTCCGAGAACTTCACGCCATGGCTGTTCTCGTGAGGCTCCTTGTTCATGATGACGTGCTGGCGGAACCGGATGTCGGTGCCGTCGCGATATTGCTCGTACCAAGCCAGGCCGAACCCGTGCGCATCGAGCCCGGTGATGATGTCGGCCAGGCTATCGCCATTCACGTCGTAGGCGTGCATTTGTGAGCCGCCGCCGCCGAACGGCTGGGCGTGAAAGCGCCAGACCGGATCGCCCGCCAGCGACGCCGGCTGTTCCCACCACCCGTTCTTCTCGAGCAGGTCGAGCCGTCCATCGCCATTGATGTCGCCCAGACCCATGCCGTGTG
>JANOJK010001219.1:0-1543 GCA_031408165.1 Acidobacteriota bacterium
CTTCATAGATCAGCGCCGCGCAGCCGCTGCCGACAAACAGCAGCAGCAACGCGGGGAGGAACCGACGCGGCGTCATCAGGGAGCCTTTCTGACCGTGTTCACTGGGGAAAACGGATGGTATCACGGCAACATACGCGCCAAAGACCTCCTCCGCTTACCCGGACGGACGTCAGAATGTGCCAACGATCGGACCGCGATGTGCGTCCAATACAGGCGGAGGGCTGATGGCCTGGTGGAACCGAGGCAAGACCGACGGGCGGAACGAGGCGGTGCCCGCCGATGCGACCATGCCGCTCATCCGGCTCGAGGCCATCACCAAGATCTTCAAGGGTGACCCGTCCGGCGAAGAGGCCGAGACGCGCGCGCTCGACGACGTCGCCGTCGATATCGACCGCGGCGAATACATTTCGATCTCGGGCCCGTCGGGGTGCGGCAAGTCGACGATGCTCTCGATCCTCGGGCTGCTGGATGCGCCGACCAGCGGGCGCTACTGGTTCAACGGCCGGCGCGTGGATCAGCTCTCCCCGGGCGAAAAGGCGCGCATGCGCAACGTCGACGTGGGTCTCATCTTCCAGAGCTTCAATCTCATTGGCGACATGACGGTGTTCGAAAACGTGGAGTACCCGCTGACGCTGCACGGCGTGGCGGGCGCGGATCGGAAAGCCCGCGCCGAAGCGGCGCTCGAACGGGTCGGCCTCACGGCGCGCAGCAAGTCGCGTCCCGGATCCCTCTCCGGCGGCCACCAGCAGCTCGTCGCCATCGCGCGCGCGATCGCCGGCCGTCCGCCGATCGTGCTCGCCGACGAGCCCACCGGCAACCTCGACTCGACGAGCGGCGAAGCCGTGATGCAGATGCTCGAGGAGCTCCACGCGGGCGGGTCGACGATCTGCATCGCCACCCACGACCCGCGCTACATCGCGCGCACCACCCGCCGCATCTACCTCTTCGACGGCCGCATCGTCCCCGAACCGGTCGCGTAACCCAGCCCGTCGCGCGTCGAACTTCGCGCCCCGCCTGTTCGTATTGCATTCCCATAGGGCTTGACATAGACTTGATATGGCATTCCCATAGGAGTGACATGAACGACGACAAGTCCGATGTCTGGCAGGGCACGCTGGCCCTCATGGTCCTCAAAACGCTCGAAACGCTCGGGCCGCTGCACGGCTACGGCGTCGCGCGCCGCATCGAGCAGACGAGCGGCGACCGCCTCAGCGTCAACTACGGCACGATCTATCCCGCCCTGCTGAAACTGGAACAGGAGGGCTACATCGCGTCGGACTGGGGCGTGTCCGACAACAACCGCCGCGCCAAGTTCTACCGGCTGACGCGCGCCGGCCGCAAGCAGGTCGACAAAGAAACCCGCGACTGGGAGCGGACGACGGCGATCCTGGCGCGGTTCCTGGCGCCCGGGCAGGGATCGTGAGGCGCCTCCGGGCCTGGGTGATCCGGCTGGCGGGCACGTTCGCGCCGTCGGCGCGACGGGATCGCGAGCTCGCCGACGAACTGGACAGCCACCTCCAGCTGCACATCGACGACAACCTCC
>JANOJK010000016.1:0-2479 GCA_031408165.1 Acidobacteriota bacterium
CGGTTGGCGACCGTCAGCGTTTCGTAGTCCGGGTCGGTGCGCTGGATGCTCTGCGTGCCGATGCGCAGGCTCGTCTGCACCGAATTGGGGCGCGCGACGAGCGAGATCGACGGCCCGGTCAGCGCCGCGGGCTCGGTCTGCGCGGCGATCGCGACACCGGACTTCTTCCACGCCGCAAACGCCGCGTCCGCTTTCTGCTTCGCTTGAGCCATCGTGATGTCGCCCGAGACCGCCAGCACGGCGCGATCGGGCACGTAATGCGCCTTGTGGAACTCGGCGAGCGCGTCCCGCGTGAGCGCGTCGAGCGCGGCGGGCGTGGGGGACACGCGGCCGGACGGGTGATCGCCGTACATCACGCGGCTCAGCCGCTCCTGCGCGAGGAACGCCGGGCTGGTCCGCTGCTGCATGAGATTGGCGCGCGTGCGGGTCTTGTAGCGGTCGATTTCCGCCTGCGCGAAGGACGGGTTCATCAGGACGTCCGCCATCAGCGAGAGGACGGTGTCCAGGTTGTTCGTGAGGCCGCTGCCGGACACGGTCGCGAACGGCGACGAAATGCCGGCGCCGACGTTGACGGTGGCCGCCAGCCTGTCGAGCTGCTCGGACAACTGCTCCGACGTCCTGGTCGTCGTCCCCTCGCGCATCAGCGATGCGGTGAAGCCGGCGAGCCCGGGAATGGCGGGCGGGTCGTAATACCCGCCGGCGCCGTCGATGATCATCTGGAAACTCACCTGCGGCGTCCGGTGATCCTCGAGCACGATGAGGTGCACGCCGTTCGCCAGGTCCGCTTCCTCCGGCTTGGGCAGCTTGACCCGCAGGATCTCTTTCGAGACCGGCGCCTTGTTCTTGAGCACCGTCCCTTCGGCCTTCGTGGGATTGGCTCCGGGCGCGCCGGGAGGCGCCTGTTGTGCGCCGACCCCGATTCCCAGCGCGGCGACGATTGCGAACACGAATGCCTGGCGCTTCATTACTGGTCTCCCTTCGGAGCGGCCGCTTTCGGCATCGTCACGATCACCGAACGGTTCTCCTTCGTCAGATACTTTTTCGCCACGCGCTGCACGTCCGCGGCGGTCACCTTCAGGATCTTGTCCGTGTGCGTGTTGATCAGGTTGGGATCGTTGAAGAACATCGCGTACTCGCCGAGCTGCACGGCGCGCTGCAGCGTGCTGGTGGCGCCGGCGGCCTGCGACCGGCGCGCGGCGTTGTGCGCCTTCTCGATTTCCCACTCCGCGATCGGGCCGTTCTTCACCTTCTCGATCTCCTCGTACAGGGCCGCTTCGACGTCCGCGGGATTCTTCCCCGGCGCGACCGACGCGAACGCGCTGAACAAGCCGGGGCCCCGGCTGTCCGCCGCGAAGACGCCCGCGGCCGTGGCGAGCTGCTTTTCGCGGACGATCACCTGGTTGACGCGTGAGCTGCGACCCGACGACAGCACGTCGGCCAGCACGTTCAACGCGGGACTGTCGGGCGATCCCGCCGGAGGCGCGATCCAGACGATGTCGAGGCGCGGGAGGCGGGCGAGCGGATCGTCAATCGTGCTGCGGCGCTCGGCGGTGTGCGGCGGCTCCGTCAGGTCCGGACGCTTGGGGTCCGGCTGCCGCGCGATCGTGCCGAAGTACTTCTCGATGAGCGCCATGGCCTTTTTCGTGTCCACGTCGCCGACAATCGAGAGCACCGCGTTGTTCGGCGCGTAGTACGTCTTGAAGAACGTCGCCACGTCGTCCACCGACGCGGCACTGAGGTCCTCCATCGATCCAATGACCGAGTGCTTGTAGGCAGGATTGTCGTAGGCCTGCTCGCCGGTTCTTTCGAACGTCTGGCCGTAGGGCTGGTTGTCGACGCGAAGACGGCGCTCTTCCTGCACGGCCCCCTTCTGGTTGTCGAGGTTCAACTTGTTGATGTCGAGGGAGCGCATGCGGTCCGCCTCGAGGAAGAGCGCGAGCTCGAGCTGGTTGGCGGGCAGCGTCTCGTAGTAGAGCGTGCGGTCGTTGTTGGTGGTGCCGTTCATCGAGCCGCCGTTGCTGAAGATGAGCGCGGGGTGCTCGCCAGGCCCGACGTTCTCGGAGCCCTTGAACATCATGTGCTCGAAGAGATGCGCGAACCCGGTGCGGCGCGCCTTTTCGTCGGCGGACCCCACGAAGTAGTTCACGGCCACCGAAAACGTCGGCGCCGTGTGATCCTCCGAGATGATGACCCGGAGACCGTTCTTCAGTTTGACGTCGGTGAACTTGATGACAGGCCCGTCGGCGGCGCTCACCGTTACGACGGCGAGAAGCGCGGGTACAAGCGCCCGGCTGAAAGCACGAAGCATAGTTCCTCCAGGATGTTGCGTGTCCGTCCTACATCGAGCATCCTAGGAGGGCACGGGGCGGCTGGCAAGTCCCGTTGTACCAGGTTTCGTCCCGTCGCGGCCGGCCTGGCGGCCAGCCCCGCGTCGCCGGTCTCGCCCCAAAGTGCACCACCGTATGGCGATAGGTCTGTG
>JANOJK010000032.1:0-2115 GCA_031408165.1 Acidobacteriota bacterium
GCGTCGCGTCCGTCGCGCGGACGGCTGCCGTGCGCGGCGCGGCCGCGCGTTTCGACTTCGTACCACGCGAATCCCTTGTGGCCGATCGCGATGTCGAGGTCGGTCGGCTCGGTCACGACGGCGCCGTCGGCGCGCCAGCGGGTCACCAGGGCATCGGCGCCGAGACTCGCGTACTCTTCGTCGACGACCGCGGCGATGATGAGTCGTCCGGCGGCGAGGCCGCCCGCGTCCGCGACCGACCGCGCCGCGTCGATCATCGCGGCGACCCCTCCTTTCATGTCCTGCGAGCCTCGCCCGTAGAGACGCCCGTCCCGCTCCACCGGGTCGAACGGCGAGGTCATGCCTTCCACGCCGACGGTGTCGAGGTGGCCGCAGAACATGAGCGAGCGCCCCGGGGCGCGTCCCTCGAGCACGCCGATGACGTTCGAACGCCCCGCCACCACTTCCTGCAGCTCGACGTCGAGCCCGAGACGCCGCATGTGCAACGCGACCGCCTGCGCGATCGGCCCTTCGCCGGCCGCGCCCGGCACCAGGGACGGATTGACGGAGTCGATCGCGACCAGGTCGCGCAGCAGTCTGATGGAAGGGTCCATGGGTTACGTGCGAAGTGCCCACCCGGCACCCATAGTATCGTTTATGGATGTCTCTCGAAGGGCGCGTGGCGGCGATCACCGGCGGGTCGTCGGGCATCGGGCTCGCGTGCGCGACGCATCTCGCCCGCGCAGGTGTGGCAGTCGTCCTCGGCGCGCGCCGGCTGTCGCTGCTCGAAGCCACCGCGCAGGAGATCCGGGCGGCGGGCGGGCGCGCGGCGATCGCCCGGATGGACGTCACGCGCGAGGCGGACGTGCAGGCGCTGGTGGCAACGGCGACGCGCGAGTTCGGGCGGCTCGACATCATGATCTGCAACGCCGGCTTCGGCTACTACGGGCCGATCGACGAGACGCCGTCCGACGTCATGCAGCGCCTGATGGACGTGAACTACATGGGGACGTTTTACGGCGCCCGCGCGGCGCTGCCGATCTTCCGGGCGCAGAACCGCGGCCATCTGCTGTTCGTGTCGTCGATCGTCGGCCGCCGCGGCATCCCGCTGATGGGCGCCTACACGGCGACGAAAGCCGCGCAGGCGGGGCTCGCCGAGGCGCTGCGGGCGGAGTTCGCCGGCAGCTCCATCCACGTCACCTGCGTGTACCCGATTTCGACGCCGACCGGGTTCATCGAGGCGATGGCGCGCGACTTCGGCCATCAGATCGGCGGGCTCGGCCCCAGGCAGGGGGTCGACGAGGTCGCCCGAGCGATCGTGCGCTGCATCGAGCGCCCGCGGCCCGAGCTCTACCCGAAGGCGATCTCGCGCGGGCTCACCGTCCTCAACGCGCTCGCACCGGCGTTCACGGATCGGTTCGTGCGCAAATGGGGCCGGCGCCGCGTCGCCACCCGGCAGCCATGACGCCGCCTTTCGTCACCGTGCCGGCGGGGGCGTTCCTCATGGGCAGCGAGACCGGGCAAGACGACGAGCGCCCGGCGCATCGCGTCCACGTGGACGCTTTCGAGATGGCGGTCTATCCCGTCACCCGCGGCGAGTACGCGCGCTTTGTCGAGGCGAGTGGGCACCAGGCGCCGCGCGACTGGAACGACCCGGCGCTCGCGGGAGACGACCGGCCCGTCGTCGGCGTCAGCTGGCACGACGCCGTGGCCTACTGCGCATGGTGCACCGGGCGCGGCGATCCCTGCCGGCTTCCCAGCGAGGCCGAGTGGGAGCGCGCCGCGCGCGGTACGACGGAGGGCGCGGCGTTCCCGTGGGGCGACACGATTCCCTCGTGGATTCCGGACGGTGGGCGCGGTCCGCTTGCGGGGCCGTGGCCCGTGGACCTCGGTCCGCCAACCGCGTTCGGGCTGTTCGGCATCGCGGCCAACGTCCACGAGTGGTGCGCGGACTGGCACGACTCCCGTTACTACGCCGTCTCGCCCGACCGCAACCCGCGCGGACCGGCATCCGGCGCCCGTCGGGTGTCGCGGGGAGGCTCGTGGCGACACGCCGTCACCATCAGCCGGTGCGCGGCGCGCAGCAGGATCGATCCGTCGTTCCGATACACGGACTACGGGTTCCGGACGGTGCGC
>JANOJK010000057.1:0-2661 GCA_031408165.1 Acidobacteriota bacterium
GCCGCTGCACGAGTTCCTGCCGCACACCAAGCAGCAGCAGGAGGAGCTGGCGAAGAAGATTGGCGTGCCGGCGGCGCGCATCCACCAACGCGTCGAGCAGTTGCACGAGTTCAACCCGATGCTCGGCTTCCGCGGCTGCCGGCTCGGCATCGGCTACCCCGAAATCTCGGCGATGCAGGCGCGAGCGGTGTTCGAGGCCGCGGCGGAGGTGCAGAAGGAAGGCATCAAGGTGCGGCCCGAGATCATGATCCCGCTCGTCGCCTTCAAGAAAGAGCTGGACCTGCAGATCGAGGTCGTGCACCAGGCGGCGCGCGAGGTCCAGGCGGAAAAGAAGGTCAAGCTCACTTACATGGTCGGCACGATGATCGAGATTCCGCGCGGCGCGCTGACCGCCGACGAAATCGCGCAGTCGGCCGAGTTCTTCAGCTTCGGCACCAACGACCTGACGCAAACCGCCCTGGGCATGTCGCGCGACGACTCCGGGTCGTTCCTGCCGCAGTATCAGGAGCTCGAGATCGTCAAGAAGAACCCCTTCGCGACGATCGACGTCACCGGCGTCGGGCAGCTCGTCGAGATCGCGGTGGCCAAGGGCCGCGCCGCGCGGCCCGGCCTGAAGATCGGGATCTGCGGCGAGCACGGCGGCGATCCAGCGTCGATCCACTTCTTCGAGAAGGCAGGGCTCGACTACGTGAGCTGCTCGCCGTACCGCGTCCCCGTGGCGCGGCTCGCGGCGGCGCAGGCGGCGCTCCACGTCAAGGTCGAGGATTGAACACCATCCACAAACACGAAGGGGGGCCCACCCGGTGCGTCGACGGGGTGGACCCGGCCTGGCTCAAGGCCGACAGCGGCGTCTGGGTCTGGCTCGACCTGGACAGCCCGACGCCCGAAGAGGCACGGGTCCTCACTGACGTCTTCCACTTCCACGAGCTCGCCATCGAAGACGCGATGAGCGAGGCCCACCATCCCAAGGTCGAATCCTACGGCGACTATCTCTACCTGATCCTCCACGGGATCGACTTCGCCGCCGCCGAGCATTGCTTCCAGACCAAGGACGTCGATTTCTTTCTGGGCACCCAGTACCTGGTCACGGTCCATCCCGGCGTCTCGCGGACGCTCGGCAAGATCAACGCGGTCTGCGACCGCGACGATCGAATCCTCGGCGAGGGACCCGGCGTCCTGATGTACCGCATCATCGACACCATGATCGACAACTACCGGCCCGAGGTGGAGAAGCTCGAGGCCCAGCTCGACGAGATCGAGAACGAGGTCTTCGAACAGCCGGACCAGCGCCTCGCGCGCCGGATCCTCAACTTCAAGAAGGACGTGTCATCGCTGCGCCAGGTCGTGCTGCCGCAGAGAGACGCCGTCGGGCGGCTCGCACGCCGCGAGTTCCCGCTCATCAACGAACCGCTCGCGTACCGCTTCCGCGACGTCCACGATCACCTCGTCCGTCTGTCCGACGAAGCCATGTTCTTCCAGGACCGGATCACCAGCATTCTCGACGCGCACCTGTCGGCGGTGTCCAACCAGTTGAACAGCGTGATGAAGGTGCTGACCATCTTCGCCACGCTGTTCATGCCGCTGACGGTGTTTACAGGCATGTGGGGCATGAACATACCGTTGCCCAGTTTTCCGGGGAGCGATGCCGCGCAGTTCTGGTGGGTCTTCGGCATCATGGTGGTGATCTCCGGCGGCATGCTCGGGATCTTCCGCCGTCGCGGCTGGCTCTAGAGTGGAAGGAGTCGAAGGATCGGTGATGGCTCGCATTCATCGTCTTTCTCCAGACCTCGCCAACCAGATCGCCGCGGGTGAAGTCGTCGAGCGGCCGGCTTCCGTCGTCAAGGAGCTGGTCGAGAATGCCCTCGACGCGGGCGCACGGCGCATCAGCATCGCCGTCGAGCTCGGTGGGAAGAAGCTGGTCCGGGTGGAAGACGATGGTGAGGGCATGGACCCGGATGACGCCCGGCTGGCGATCGAGCGTCACGCCACCAGCAAGATCGCGCACGCGGACGATCTCGGCGCGATCGACACCCTCGGGTTCCGGGGGGAGGCGCTGCCGAGCATCGCGTCGGTCTCGCACTTCACGCTGCGCACCCGCGCGCGCGGCCTGCAGAGCGGCACCGAGATCAAGGTGAACGCCGGGGCGATCGCCTCGGTGCGCGAGGTCGGCGCCCCCGAGGGGACGTGCATCGAGGTCGCCGATCTGTTCTACAACCTGCCGGCCCGCCGCAAGTTCCTGAAATCCGACACGGCGGAGACGACGCAGATCTCGCGCCTGGCCACGCAGATGGCGCTCGGCTATCCCGAAGTCGGTTTCACCGTGACCAGCAGCGGCCGAAGCCTGCTGCAGTGCCCGCCGGTGAACAGCCTGCGCGAGCGGTTCTTCCAGCTGTTCGGCGAGCGGCCGGACCTCGTCGAGATCAGAAAGGACGCCGGCGGCCTGCACATCGAAGGCTACGTCGCGGCGCTCGGCGATCAGGGCCCGACCCGCGGCTCGCAGAACGTCTTCGTCAACCGCCGCATCGTCAAGGATCGCACGATCGCCCACGCCATCATCGAGGCGTACAGCGTCGCGACGATAAAGGAGCGCAGCCCGGAGGTCCATCTGTTCCTCCGCATCGCCCCCGACCGCGTGGACGTGAACGTCCACCCGACGAAGGC
>JANOJK010000088.1:0-9189 GCA_031408165.1 Acidobacteriota bacterium
CGCGGGCGTCGACTTCCGCCGCCTGGATCTGCCCGTGGAACGGCGGGCATCTTTCCGCCGCGAGCTGCTCGATCGCGTCCGCGCGCTGCCCGGCGTCCAGGCCGCCGCGACCACGCGGATCATCCCGGTCAGCGGCAACGCAGCGGGCAACAGCGTCTGGCCGGACGGGGACCCGTCCCGCCAGTTCGACGCGCGGTTCAACTGGGTAGGCAGCGGCTACTTCGCCACGCTCGGCACGCCGATGGTCGCGGGCCGAGACTTCGGCGAGTCGGACACCTCCGGATCGACGCCGGTCGCCATCGTGAACGAGGCGTTCGCGGCGGGCATCGCGCGTCCCGGCGCGTCCGCGCTTGGCAGCCGCTTCACCCGCGAAGCGACCCCCTCGGGCCCCGCGAAATCATTCGAGGTGATCGCTGTCGTGAGGAACGCGAAGTACGCCGACCTCAAAGAGGACGTGCTCCCGGTGGCGTTCATGTCGGACGCGCAGGGACCCGCCGGAGCCTATCTGCAGATCCTGGTGCGTTCGGCGCTGCCGCCGGCGTCGGTGACCGCGGCGACGACCCGCGCCTTCGCGGACGTGGATCCGCGCATCGGCATCAAGTACGGCGTGCTGAGCACGCGGATGCGCGACACGGTGGTGCGCGAGCGCCTGCTGGCGACGCTGTCGGGCGGCTTCGCCGTCCTGGCGGCGATTCTCACCCTCGTGGGGCTGTACGGGCTGATCGCCTACACCGTCACACGCCGCACCAACGAGATCGGCGTGCGCATGGCGCTCGGCGCCGGCCGCGCCGCGATCGCGCGGCTCATCCTGCGCGAGACCGGGATGCTCCTCGCCATCGGCGCGGTGCTCGGCGTCGTCCTCTCCCTCGCCGGCGGCAGGGCCGCCGCCACACTGCTGTTCGGCGTGCGCCCCGACGACCCGGCGATTCTGGCGGCGGCGCTGGCAGGGCTGGCGGGCATCGCGCTCCTGGCGAGCTACGCCCCCGCGCGCCGCGCCACGCGCATCGAACCCGTCACCGCCCTACGCACGGACTAGGCACCGAATCGCTGATCCCTGATCGCTCATCCTGCATCCTCAATCCGGGATCCGGCATCCTCAATCCGGGATCCGGAATCCTCAATCCGCGCCCGAAGGGCGCTCGAGGACGATGCAGGATTCGGGATTCCGAGATGCAGGATCCGGATGAAGGATTCAGGATTCGGGATGCAGGATGCAGGATTTGGGATTCTGGATCAGGGATCAGGGATCAGCGATCGGAAACGCGGCTTCGTCGAGGGGCATCCCCGTCCGGCACAGCGGACAATCGCCGGGCGCCCACATCGCGAAGTCCCCGCGGCCGAGCGCCTCAACCGGCACGCCGAGGTCCGCGAAGTAATCGAGGCCGACCGAGCCGAGCGTCATCAGCGTGCCGACGACCGCCACCGACGCGCCCGCGCCGGCCAGCGCGGTGGCGGTCGCACGCACGGAGGAGCCCGCACTGATCATGTCGTCGACGACCGCAACACGCGCCCCGCGCGCGAACGGCAGGAGTCCGGCGGGCAGGCGATACTCGGCGCGGAAGAGGCCCGGGCCCTCGTCCATCCGTACGGGCTCCGCGAAAAGGAAATCGACTCCGAGTTCGAGCGCCAGCGCCTGTGCGACGAACACGCCGCCGAGCAGCGGCCCGCAAACGGCGGTGACGTCGTACGGGCGAAGTTGCGCGGCCAGCGCGGTGATGAGCGGCGCCAGGGCCCGCGGATGCACGAACAGCGCCTCGAGCGAGAACCACAGGTTCGTGTGGTAGCCCGACTCGGTCATGAAATGCCCCTCGCGGGCCGGGAGCGCCGACAGCAGATCGTCCATCATACGGTGACCGCCGCGGAGGTGGCAGACACGCGCGTGTCAGGCCGCCCCGGCTTCGACGACCACAGCCGTGCCGTAGGCCAGCACCTCGGTCACCCCGGGGGCGACCTCGTTCGCATCGTAGCGGACCGCAATCAGCGCGTTCGCGCCCGTCTCCGCCGCGTGCTCGAGCATCAGCCGGAACGCGTCCGCCCGCGCCGACTCGCACAGCTCCGTGTAGAGCGAGATGTTGCCGCCGACCAGGGTCTGCAGCGTTGCCCCGATCGTGCCGACGATGCTGCGCGAGCGCACGACGATCCCGCGGACGACGCCGAGGTTCTTCACCGCGCGATGCCCCGGAATCTCGAGGGCGGTCGTCACGAGACGTGGGTTGATGGCCGGCACTGGGCGTCCTCTCCTGAGCGGTACAGGCATGACTATACGCCGTGGATGCCTTCAGGTGTTACATGGTGCGCGCCACGAGGAACCGCACCTGCCGAGACTGAGACTTTCGTCGCGAGTGGCATATCGCTCGTGACGACCTCGATGATCTTCGCGATCCGTGGAGACGTCGCGGGCCCGATGAGTAGCGCCTTTCAGATCACGAACGAGCAGATGGGCCTGATCTTCAGCTGCGAAAGCGACCGACAGGGGGCCGGACGGGCTAATCGGCCCGCAGAGCCATGAGCGGATCGACGCGGGATGCGCGCAACGCCGGCCCCAGGCAGGCGACGAGAACAATCACGCATTGCGCCAGCGCCACGCCGAGATAGACCACCGGATTCAGCACGTTCACGCCCACGAACCACGCCTGCGCGAGACGCGCCCCGACGGCCGCGATGATCAGGCCGGCCACGAGACCCGGCACGAGCAAGGCGACGCTGCCCCGCAGGACATCGGCGACGAGGTGACGGGGCGTCGCGCCAATCGCCACGCGGACGCCGAACTCCCGCATCCGCCGGCTCACGGCGTGAATCACGACGCCCGCGAGGCCGACGGTGGCCAGGATCACGGCCAGCGCGCCGCAAATCGAGAAGATCGAGCTGAGCGTACGGAACGGCCACAACTGCACCGCCATCCGCGCCTCCATCGTCTTCACCGCGGCCATCGCGAAGTTGGGATCGATGGCGTTGGCCGCGTCAACGATGGGGCGGACCAGCAACGCGGGCGCGGAGGTCGTGCGCGCGACGATCGTCAATCCACCCTCGAACTGCTCCGGGCGCATCGGCGTGAAGAGGGTCGGCCGCTCGCGGTCCAGGCCGCGGATGTACGTTTTCGCGGTGATGCCGACAACGTTCAGCAGCATCCCCTCGGGCCCGATGCGGAGCGTCTCGCCGAGGCCGCCGCCCGCCGGCCACTGCTGCCGCGCGAACGACTGGTTGATCACCACTTCGCCCGCGGCGGGTCCCGGCTGGAACTCGCGTCCCTCGAGCATCGCAATCCCCATCGTCCGGAAGTAGCCCGCGCCGACGGCGAGCGTCGGGTACTTCGGGCAGGTGTCGGCGGCGCACGTCCCGGTCGCGGGCCAGACCGCCGTCTCCCGGTCATAACCAATGAAGAACGGAGCCCGGTCGGCCACTGCGGCGTCGGCAACTCCGGGTAGCGCGCGCACGCGGCCCAGCAGGACGTCGGCGTATCGCCGGGCGCGATCCGGCTCATACCCGTGCGACGCAGGGTCGAACTCGGCGGTGACCAGGTGCTTCTGCGCGAAGCCGAGGTCGGCGATCGACATGCTGGCGTAGGACTGGATGAGCAGCGCGGCCACGGCGAGGAAGGCCGTGGATCCCGCGATCTGTGCACCGACCAGCCACCGGCGAAGCGGCGACGGGCGGCCGCCCGCGGCGTTTGCCCCCTGCGATCCGAGCACGCGCGATACGTTCACGCGGCCGGCCGCAAACGCGGGCCAGAGTCCCGGCACCACGCCCGCGACGAGCACCAGCGCCAGGATGAATCCGACGACCCGTGCATCGGGCGTGAGATCGAGGTGCTGCGGCTGCTCGATGGGGATCGCGAATGAGCCGACGAGCGACTGCGTCCAGGCGGCGAGGACGAGCGCCAGTACACCCGACAGCGCGGCGATGACGAACCCTTCGGTGACGACGAGCCGCATCAGCCGGGCCGGGGTCGCCCCGAGCGCGGCGCGTATGCCCATGTCGCGCTCCCGCTCGACGGCGCGCGCCAGCAGGAGGTTCGCGACGTTGAAGCACGAGAGCAGCAGGACGAGACCGATAATCCCCATGCCGATGCCCGCGCCCGTCCTCAGTCCACGGAACTCGGTGTTCCTTTCGCTCATCATCCTGAAGCGCGCGGCCCGGCCCTTGTGGGTGTCTGGCCACTCCCGCGCCATCGCCGCGACGGCCGTGTCGATCTGCCCCTGCACTTGCGCCCTCGTGGCGCCCTCCTGCAGCCGGCCCATCACGAACAGCCAGCGGGTGTCGCGCTTCTGGAGCCCTGGCGCCGCGCCGAAGAGGGCGAGGTCGTCGAGCGGCAGCCAGACATCCGGCGAATAGATACCCGCGGGACCGGTAAAGGATCCGGGGATGACGCCGCTGACGCTGACATCCGTGTCGTTCAGGCGCAGGGTCAGGCCCGCGAGCGACGCGGACGCCAGCTTCTCGCGCCAGAACCGCTCGCCGATGACGACCGACGGCGAACCCCCAGGCACGCGCTGGACGCGCAACTGCCCGGCGATCGCCTCCGCGTGCACCATCGAGAAATAGTTCGCGGAGACGTAGAGAACCCACGCGGTCTCGGCAGTGCCGTCATGCCGCCAGGACACGGAAGAACGCCCTTCCGCCGCGGGGTCGAGCGACCCCCGCGTCGCGTCCGCGAAGCGAGCGTATTCCTGAAGCGACGCGTAGCCGCTTTCTTCGCCGCCGGGCATGGTGGCGATCCGCCCGACGCCCGCTGCGGTCTTCGACCCGAAGGCTTTGAACAGCAGCCCGTTGACCACGCCGAAGGCGACAGCATTCACGCCCATGCCGATGGCCAGGGTCAGGACCGCGGTGATCGCGAAGGCCGGGCGGCGCCGCAGGAGCCGGAGAACCAGTCGCAGGTCCTGGAGGAGGGTCGTCATCAAGAGAGAAGACGCGGGGGGCAGGGCCGGGTTCCCGCTATTTGTCAGAGGAGGCGCGAATCGAAGTCGAAGGGGCTGGGTTTCCCCGTTTTCACCCGCGCAAAATCCGGATGCGTCGGATTCAGCAGATAGTTCGACTGGATGTCGATGACGACGCTCGGCACGTCGAGAACGGCCGATGTGCCGCTCTTGAACCACGCGTCGCCGAGTTGCTGCAGGGCGGCTGGCGCCGGATACGATCGCCAGTTCGCCGGGAGGCGCCGGCGGTCCAGCCGCAGCACGATGCCGGCCGGGAAGGTGCAGGGAATCAGCGCGTATGCGGGGCGGGCGGCCGCGTCGAGGTGCACGAGGACCTCGAGCGCGGCGAGCGCGGCGTTCTCAGCCGTGTAGACGAGCGGCAGCCCGGGAGAGCTCCACCGCCCCCCGGCGAGTCGTGCGCCCTCGCCATCGAAGGCGGCCGCCGCGTGCCGCGCCTTGGTGATGCGCCAGGCGGTGATCACTGCGTTTCAACATCCCGCTACGCGAAGACGCCGTGCTCGAGGCGATCGATGAGCCGCTCCACTTCCCGGGCGCCGACGTCGGTGCTCGAGAGGACCACCGGAACACCGCCGCCGAGGCCGCGCTGAGGGGCGACGAGCCAGCGGGACGCCGCCTGGCTGTCGCCGTCGAACAGCTGCAGCGCCTTCGAGTACACGCGCGATGCGCGGACGAGCCGATCGGATTCCTCGGGCGCGAACCGCCCTTCCTGCTTGCGGCGCGTGAGCGTCCGCCGGGGTATGTTGACGAGCGCCATGATTGTCTCGACCGGAAGCGCGATGTTCCGGCGGAACCGCTCGAAGGTCTGGTAGCGGAATCCCTTCTGAATCGCGCTCACCAGGGCGGTCGTCTCGAAGACCGACAGCCCCAGCAGGACCACGTGCGCGTTGGGCCCCGGCCCCCCCAGCCGGAAGAACGTGCGCAGCCGCTCCACGTCAGGTCCGGCGGTGATGGCCATATGGCTTGTATGATATAGGCCTTTTGGCCTGAGGTCAAACCTGCGGAACGCCGCCACCATCCGCATCCCCACGGTGGCGTAACGAGCAGGTAACAGGGCTGCTGAATTTTGTGGCCGGATTTCCGCCAGTTGTGCAAAGATGCGCAGTCGCGCCGGCGGCCAATGGAGTCTGTGCAGACGGAAAACGCATAAAAAGGAGTTCGGAGATGAAAGGTCTGAGAGCATCGGCGGTCGCGGTTTCGGTCCTGGCGCTCTGTCTGGCAGGCCCGGTGAAGGCCAAGGACAAGGACAAGGACAAGACGCCCGGCAGCATCACCGTGTCGTTTGGCGCCGGTCTGAACACCGCGCAGCCTGGCAACGCGCTGAATCACCACATCATCCCGCAGGAGTTCAGGGTTCGCATCACCAAGGCCAGGAATCTGAACGGAGATGTACTCGTGGTCCCGGCAACCGTGAACTTCGTGGTGTCCGGCTTCCACTGGCCGTGGGTGTACCAGAATGGAGTCACGCTGGCCGAGGTCAAGGACAACCTTCCGGCTACCGGAACATTCGTCAACTATGAGGTGGTCACTCTCGGGGTCAGCAACGTCGTTGCGAAAGGCGTCTTCCCCGGCAACCCCCCGACCTTCGCCAACGCGGCTGCTTTCCCGCTGTCCGCGACTCAGAACCGCACCGAGGCCATCGGGTTTTCGACCCCGGGTCGGTACCTCGTCATCTGCAACGTGCGCGGCCATTTCGTTGATGGCATGTACGCCTGGATAAGGGTCGTGGACGACGACGACGACGACTGATCGCGACGATCCGCTGTTCCGAGGTCACCGGTAACGTGAGGCTGGCGAAGGCGGATGCCGGGTCCGCTTTCGTCAGTTTTACCAACACGGCATACAGCAGCGGCGTCACCCGTGGTTGACCCCGCCCGCATAACCCGCGGCAGGGCACCGCGGGCGCCAGCCTGGGCGCAAGACCGGCACCCGCCGACGGGGTTCATGCGGTAGTTTCTGCCGCATTCCGGCTCCTACCGCGTCTTCGGGCGTCTCTCCAGCCAGGCACGCACGGCCGTCAACACCGTTTTTGGGCTCGAGTACAAGAGACGGTTCCCCGTGTACGCGTCCTGACCGTCGACGGTCACCCGGAGTTCACCAAGTTTGCCGCGCTGCTTCTCGACCCGCGTACCCGGTCCTTTCAGTTGCGCCGCCACCCGGGCGGCAATGGATGCCTTGACGGGTCAAACCGGACAGTAGTGCACCACGATCGTTTGCATGTTCCCTCCCACGCCCAACATCTGCCCACTCGTCGGCTGCAGCGGCCGTCAGCGTCGCCGTTCCGGTACGATAGTCTCACCGCGCGCCAGCATCGCCCCCAGCGTCGCGATCTTCTTCGCACGCCCGGCGGGCGTCCTCATGTGGTTGGTGCGAAACGCCAGCGCGAAGAGGTTCTGGCGTCCGAGGGTCCGGAACGTCTTGCGCGCCCGTGGGTTCGCCTCGATGGCGGCGCGAAGGTCGTCGGGGAGGGTGGCTTCGGTGGCGCTGCGGATGGGCGCGTAGGCGGCTTCCCAGCGGCCATCGGCCCTGGCGGCGTCGACGGCCCGCTGACCGTGCTGGGTCATGCGGCCGGCCGCAGTCAGCCGGGCGACGTGTTCGCGGTTGATCTGGCTCCACACGCTCTTCGCTTTGCGCGGGGTGAACCGTTGCAGGAACGAGCGCTCGTCGAAGGCCTTTCGGATGCCGTCAATCCACCCCCAACAGAGCGCCACGTCCAGCGCCTGCGCGCAGGTCACCGTCGGAAGGCCCGATCCCTTCTTGTGAATCTTCAGCCACAACTCGGTCTCGCGAGCGTGGTTCGCGGCCAGCCAGGTTTCGAAGGCCGCCTCACTACGGAAGCTCTTGACCTTCTTTGGATCGGGAATGATCGGCGTCACGGCGTGGCCATTCAGCGGCGCTGGCGGGTGCGCGAACCCTTCCTCGATGGCGCCTTCCTCTTTATGGACCGCGCCGGCTTCTTCGCCGCGCGCCTGGCCAATTTGCCGACAGTCTTCGCACCCTTCTTCAGCCGGCCCTTCGCGACCGTGATGTAGCGAATCCGGGGAGCTGGACCGACGCCCCCGGGTACTGAGTACGAGAGGGCCACGATCCCGCTGGCCGGGAGCGTCTTCTGGTCCGCCAGGATCAGTTTGGTGGCGGCGCCAGGCGGCAGGAGCGGGATCCCCGCTCCGAGCAGCACAGGAACGACAGCCACTTCCACCGTGTCGACGAGGCCCGCGTCGAGAAGCGAGCGGAAGAGAACGCCACCGCCGTAGAGCCAGATGTCCCCACCCGGCTTCGCCTTCAGTGCCGCCACGACGTCACGCGGATCGTCGTTGACGATGCGAACGCCGGGGTGGGTGGCCGCCGGGAGGGTCCGGGAGAACACGACGACGTCGAGACCAGGCAAGTCGCCGTACCCTCCTTGCGCGGTGAGCACCTCGTATGTCTTGCGCCCCATCACCGCAGTGTCGAACTGCTTGTACATGGCGGCGAAGTCGATGGCCGGATCCATCACGATCCAGTCGTACTCGCCATTGGGCCCGGCGATGAATCCATCCAGGCTCACCGCCACCCCGTATCGGAGTCGTCTGATCATTGGCTTGGTCATCATAGTGGGTCGAAGGCGATGTGCCTCGTAGGGACCGCCAGTGGCGTCTGGCTGGCGCGCGTATTCTACTCCGCAACGGCGAGGAGATGGCCGGACGCTGGGCGACGAAGACGCGTGTCCGACGCCGCCTGCCTTCGAGGTTGAGGGGGTGATCGAGACGTTCTCCGTCTGAATTCGCGTACCACGATGTTTGCCGTGCCGTGGAGAACAGCGCCGTATCGACGGTGATGTGTTCGTGCCATCAGCGGTGGGGCGACTGGCGGCCGCTCTACACAGGCGTCCCCGCCAAGCCGTGTATGATGCCCGGACAGGAGTCGATAGCCATGACGACACCGATGACCCGTCGTTCCGCATTGGGCCGCGTCGCGGGCGGCGCGGCATTCCTTGCCGCGACCGCCGCCTCGCTGGCCGAACGCCTGGGGGCCGCCGGCGTTCAGCTCAAAGGCCGGGTGCGCCACTCGGTCTGCAAATGGTGCTACCCCAAAGTCAGCCTCGACGATCTCTGCCGCGAGGGCAAGGCGTTCGGCCTCGCGTCGGTCGAGCTGCTCGAAGTGAAGGACTTCGAGACCCTGAAGAAACACGACATGGTGTGCGCGATGGTCAGCGGCGTTCCCGGCGGGATCACGACGGGCCTGAATCGGCTGGAGAACCACGACAGGATCGCCG